>CAYRBD010000014.1:5501-41426 GCA_964422465.1 uncultured Chitinophagaceae bacterium | reverse complement strand
TTGCTACGGCAACAGGGTCATTGTCTAACCTATAAACTCCCAGCCAATGTCTTTTCTATAATATTTACCCTCAAATTGTATTTTCTCCGCCAGTTCTTTAGATTTCTCAAGCGCATTTTCCAGTTTCCCAGATAGAACCGTTGCAGCAATTACCCGGCCGCCATTCGTTACTATTTTCCCTTCTTTCTCAACCGCTCCTGCATAAAAGAGATATTCACTTTCTTCCTTTATTTCAGGAACATGGATTTTCTTTCCCTTCTCATAGGCCCCCGGATATCCACCGGAAACGACAAGTGTAGTTGCTCCTGCAAGCGGACTGATTTCTAGTTTATATTCCGACAGTTTTCTTTCTGCAACTGCTTTAAACAATTCACCAAGATCACTTTTAATCCGGGGTATTACTACCTCTGTTTCCGGATCGCCCATCCGGCAGTTGTATTCAATTACAAAAGGCTCATCCCCAACCTTTATCAATCCTAAAAAGATAAAACCGGTATAATCCAATCCATCTTCCTGAATACCCTTTATAGTAGGTTGGATAATTTTGGTTTCTATTTTTTTCATAAAGGCCTCATCTGCAAAAGGTACAGGTGAGATGGCACCCATACCGCCTGTGTTCAGTCCGGTATCTCCCTCTCCTATCCGTTTGTAATCTTTCGCTTCAGGCAGAATTAAATAATCTTTACCATCGGTTATGACAAAAACAGAAAGTTCAATCCCTTTTAAAAAATCTTCTACTACTACCTTTTTTCCTGCTTCTCCAAATTTTCCCTCCACCATTTGTTTCAGTTCATATACCGCCTGGTCATAAGTTTCACAAATAAGTACTCCCTTTCCGGCAGCCAGGCCATCCGCTTTTAATACGATAGGCAATCCCAGCATATTTAAATATTTTTTCCCTTCCTCAAGAGATTCAATATCAAACTCCCGATAAGCGGCTGTTGGAACCTGATGTCTTTCCATAAATTCCTTTGCAAAAGCCTTGCTTCCTTCTAATTGAGCGCCTGATTTGCCCGGACCAATAACAGGAATATGTTTTATTAAAGGATCAGCTTTAAAAAAATCTACAATTCCTTCTACAAGAGGAACTTCCGGCCCCGGGATTACTACATCAATTTCTTTCTCTAAACAGGCGATCTTTATTTGCTCAAAATCAGTTACCGGTATAGGAAGATTCTCACCACACAGGGCGGTACCGGCATTTCCAGGAGCGATATACAATCGAGCCCCTATCTTACTTTGTTTCAGTTTCCAGGCAATGGCATGTTCTCTGCCGCCACTTCCTAATATTAAAAAATTCATATTTTTCAGTTTTCCAGTTCTCAATTGGCAGTTGGCAGTTGGCAATTGGCAGTTTGCAAACTTCTACTTCACGCCATGCATTAACTTTTTAATAGGCCGATTCAGTAAAACCGCTATTACTCCAATCCCAATCGGAATAAGGGCAAATATCAGAAAGAAAGTCGGCATGCCGTGATTTTGTTGAATTTGCTCCGACATTCCTCCTAATTTTGCCGCCACATAATTGCCTATGGCAATAGCCAGGTACCACATCCCAAACATAAAGGCGATCATCCGGGTAGGAACCAATTTACTTAAATACGACAAGCCCACCGGAGACAGACACAACTCTCCTAAAGTGTTAAATAAATAGAGCAGGATTAACCAAACCATGCTCACCCTGATAAAGCCGGGAGCGGCGCCCTGCGGGATCAGTCTTGACCCGAATGCCAGAATCGCAAAACCCAGCCCCATCAGAATGAGTCCCAATCCATATTTAACGGCTGCAGACGGATTGTACTTGCTCTCCCACCATTTAGAAAATAAAGAAGAGAAAGCAATAATGAAAAAGGAATTAAGGATGCTAAACCAGGATACCGTTATTTCTACTTCATTGGATTTAGCGCCTTCGATAGTCCCCTGAATGATCTTTGGCGGCTCCCCCTGTTTTTGATATTCTTTAGCAAGCTTCTGTCTTTCTTCCTGATTCAGATATCGGTACTTCCCCACTTCCAGATGCGCATATACTTTTTGTCCGACTGCTAAATCACTGGTAGAAGCAATTTGTAACGTATCGGTAACCGGGATTTCTCCCGGTTTCAGAGGACGTGCTTTTGTTATCGGAATATAATCCGTTTCTGTCTGCCCCTGGTCGTTTGTTTTCTGAACGGCAACAGCCTCATAACTCACATTATAAGCGGTAGAAGAATAGTTTTTGACCAGCATCCAGATTACCAGCCCCCACATCAATGCAAAACAAATACTAAGCACCACATTACTCACCGGAATCTTCATGAAAGATTTCTTATTAAGAAGATACAAAACCCAGGTAACGATCAGCAGTGGAATAACTGTTAAGAGCGTATTGACAACATTATAAATCGTGGCGGCTGTTCCGGTTAATACCCTTTGTGTGAAGTCGCGGGCAAAGGTAATCATGGAGGTAGCAGCTTGTTCGAAAGCGCCAAAAAAGACAACGGTGAACAGGGCAAAAATAATCAGGGCGATCATCCGGTCCCTCACTACCGGAGTATAACGAGATATCCGGATTCCAATCAGGACAAGAAATAAAATAATTCCAATAATGATAATAACATTAGCGCCCGATATCGCATCCGCTGAAAAAATAAATTGCTCGGGTAACAGATGTACATTGCCTATATCAGAGGTAGGCCCGTTAAAAATATATAACAGCCCGATTACAGAAGTAATAACAACAAGAATAATATCAAAAACCCGGAACCGGTTTCTTTTCTTATCTCCTTCAGAAGGAACAGAACCAACCAGGTTTTGTCCTTCAGGAAGAGACGAGTCTGTATCATGTTTTTGAGTTTGTTTTTTAGGCGGGTCTCCAATCCCACCAAATATTTTTTTACCAAAAATAAACTGGAGAGTACCAAAAATCATAAAAACTCCGGCTAAGCCAAAGCCCCAGGACCACCCAACCCGCTCTCCCAGATATCCACAAAGCAACATTCCGAAAAAAGCACCGGCATTAACGCCCATGTAATAAAGCGTGTAAGCGCTGTCTTCTTTTTCGGGCATATAGACATACATCTTCGAAATAATTGAGGTCATATTGGGTTTAAAGAAACCCGTACCAATGACCAATAAAGCCAACCCGAGAAAGAGAGAGGTTTCTGTTTCTATAGCCATGCACACATGCCCCAGCGCCATAACAGAACTTCCAATGATAACGGCCCAACGGTATCCTATGTATCTGTCGGCCAATATGCCTCCTAAAATAGGCATAATATACAGCAAAGCTGCATAGGTTCCATAAAGAGCTGTTGCATTGGTGATTGACCATTCCCAGCCGGGATTAATCCCAATAATGGCCATGGTCAGGAAATTGATGAGCAGCACCCGCATTCCATAGAATGAAAAACGCTCCCACATTTCTGTAAAAAAGAGGACAAATAAGCCTGCAGGATGGCCCAATACCTTATGATCCATAACCGCATGTGCCCGGGGTGAATCAAGAGAGGGTGAATTTGCTGATGCCATGTATCAAATCATTTTACGCTATTCAATTACCGATTGTTCTTCTGCCAGTTCTCCTTCGCTAAGTTCATGTTCATTATCTTCCAACCCATGGGTCAGGCGGTTGATAGGCTTGATGAAGAGAATGATCAGGATTCCAAAAACCAATGTAAAAGCGACAATGCCAATGAACGTTTTAAACTCCCGCTGAGTTTGTAATTCATCAATCACAAATTCCCCGATATAATTGATTTTACCGTTGGTTACAGACTCCGTAACATCCGGGTTTCTTTTAAATCTGAAAATAGCATGATAAGGATTGCTCTTTGTAGCGCCTTCCTCCTCCAGCGTGTGAGTGATCTCAGCTTCCCTTCCTGCAATATCAAAGGAGAGAAGCCCCAAAACAGATTTACCATCTGTTGTATCTATTGCAGAAAATTTACCATCCTGTGGGTAAACCACTGTCCCGAAAGAGAAACCTTCTCCGTCTTCCAATATTTTATCCAAATTCTTAACATAGGAAGCTAATTCAGATTCTGAGGCTGTAATTTCCATTCGGATCGGCTCTCCCTGCGACAATTCCCCAATCATTCCGGCCACCTTATTGCCAAAACCGGTTGCAGCAAAATACAACCCCATCATTATAGAGCCATACTTCACCGGAGATAATTTAGTGATAAAAGATAAAGATACAGGAGAAGAACTCAATTCTCCAATGGTATTGAAAAAGTAACAAAGGATAAGCCAGATCATAGCGGAAGCGCCGGCGCTCTGATACTGCAGCGATGCAAAGGCCATAAAAATAAACCCTAATCCCATAATAATGATCCCTACAGCCATCTTAAACAGAGAGCTGGCCTGGTGCCCTTTAAGTTTCCTCCTGGCCCAAAAACCAGCTACCGGTACTGCAAATATGATAATGTAAATCGGGTTAAAAGTTAAAAACCAGGGGGCCGGTATGGTAAAGTTAAGCCAGTGAATTACACGGTCGGTCTTTTCTGAAGCATAAATAGTTAACAGCCCACCGGCCTGCTCATAAGCACCCCAAAAGACAATAGTCATTAAAAAAGTAATGATGATAACAATATACCGGTCTCTCATAACCTTGGTATCCAGATCCCTGAAAATCATCAACATCATCCCTGCCACCAGGCTTATAAAAATATAAAGTAACCCATAAGATATCGACTGAAAGATCATCCAGTATAAGGAAAAGGCCACTAAAACAGCGGTCACGATCAGAGGTACCCTGGTTTTCAATAAGTTCTTAAATAAATCTCCAAAAGAGGCGCCTTTCCCTTGTTGTTCTTTCGTCAGCCGGTTCCCTACCTTTTTCAAAAAACGGCGTCCCCAGGTATAAATCAACAGACCAATGAACATCCCAATACCAGCCGCACCAAACCCATCATGCCAGCCTACCGTAGTTCCCAGCCAGCCAACAAACAAAGTGGCCATAAGTGCGCCGGAGTTAATGCCCATATAAAAGATGCTGAATCCTTTATCTCGCCGAATATCACCTTTCTGATAAAGACCACCAACCATAGTGGATATATTGGCTTTTAACAGCCCCACCCCTAAAACAATAAGTACCAATCCTAAATAAAAAGCCCACATGGCTTTAATTGCCAAAACACTGTGTCCAATGGTTAAAAGGATACCACCGATTAATACCGTATCCTTCTGCCCCAGTAGTTTATCCGCAATAATTCCGCCGGGAATACAAGCCACGTAAACTAACATGGTGTACCAGCCGTAAAGGGCCAGCGCATGGGTGTGAGTCCATCCGAGGCCGGGGTTGGCTCCGTGGGTTACTGATACCAGGTACAAGACCAAAATACCACGCATTCCATAATAGGAAAAACGCTCCCACATTTCTGTCATAAAGAGGATATACAGGCCTACGGGATGCCCCCAAAGCTCTCGTTCGGCCCTTCGCGTAAGGTTTTGGTTCATAGAGTATTGGTTGAATAAAAGTGCTAAAATACGTAAAATAATAGAAACCTCTTTCCAGATTCTTCTTTGCCCTTGCTTCCTTTTCCTTAATTTTGCGGCCACTATGACAGATTTCAAAAGGTATTTAGTGACGGCAGCATTGCCTTATGCCAATGGCCCCATTCACATTGGCCACATAGCAGGTTGTTACCTGCCGGCGGATATATATGTACGTTATCAGCGTGCCAGAAATACGCCCATTAAATTTGTCTGTGGAACGGATGAGCATGGAGTAGCTATTACCATCAAAGCCATGCAGGAAGGCGTAACCCCAAGAGAAATCGTGGATCGAAATTATCCTGTTATCCGTGATAGTTTTGAGGGAATGGGAATTTCCTTTGACATTTTTTCACGAACCTCCAAACCCATCCACCATGAAACAGCAGCTGCTTTTTTCAAAAAATTATACGATGACGGCCAATTTGAGGAAAAGGAAACCGAACAATATTATGACGAAGAAAAAAGATTATTTCTGGCCGACCGTTTTATCATTGGCACCTGCCCAAATTGTGGCTACGAAAATGCGTATGGCGACCAGTGTGAAAAGTGCGGAACTTCGCTGAGTCCGGAAGAATTGATTAATCCCCGCTCGGCGCTTAGTGATTCCAAACCCATAAAAAAGAAAACCAAACACTGGTTCCTTTCGTTGCAAAAGTTTGAACCCTGGCTCAACAAATGGCTGGAAAGTAAAAAAGGAGAATGGAAAAATAATGTATATGGCCAATGTAAAAGCTGGCTGGATCACGGTTTACAAAGTCGTTCCATGACACGGGATGGCAAATGGGGAATACAGGTGCCCCTGCCCGATGCCGGGGGAAAAGTTTTGTACGTCTGGTTCGATGCCCCCATTGGTTACATCTCTGCTTCCAAAGAGTTGATGCCCCAGGATTGGGAAACCTACTGGAAAAGCGAAGATACGCGACTGATCCACTTTATCGGGAAAGATAACATTGTTTTCCATTGTATCATCTTCCCGGCTATGCTGAAAGCTCACGGGGAATTTGTGTTGCCAGACAATGTGCCTGCGAATGAATTTTTAAATATTGAAAGTGATAAGGTTTCTACTTCCCGAAACTGGGCTGTCTGGGTTCATGAATATTTAAAAGATTTCCCCGGGCAACAGGATGTTATGCGTTATGTCCTCTGTGCAAATATGCCCGAGAATAAAGACAATGATTTTACATGGAAGGATTTTCAAAGCCGGAACAACAATGAACTTGTAGCTACTCTGGGAAATTTTATAAACCGTACAATGGTGCTGATGCATAAGTTGTGTGGAGGTAAAGTTCCACGTTTTCATGTGGAGGTAGCAGACGAAAGCGACAAAGCCATCGGCCTGAGGCTACAGGAACTAAAAAACAATGTAGAAGAATCGCTGGACCTGTTCAAATTCAGGGATGCTTTAGCTGCCGTTATGGAGGTGGCCCGAGAAGGCAACAAATACATGCAGGAAAAAGCACCCTGGATCTTATCCAAAACCCCGGAATTGCAATCAGAAAATCAAAAAATTATTGATAATTGTATTCATGTGTGCCTGCAACTAACTGCTAATCTGGCGATCCTAACCAATCCCTTCATGCCCTTTACAGCCAGGAAGATTTGCCACATGCTAAAGGTTGTGGACCGGATGCTGGAATGGGAAAATGCCGGTAGCATGAAATTAGTAAAACCCGGCTATAGTCTGCGAGAAGCAGAACTGTTATTCAGTAAAATTGACAATGCCACGGTAAAAACCCAAATGGATAAACTGGAAAAAGGAAGCGCGCTTAAGCAACAGAACCCCGTTTCGCCCGCTCAAGAGACAGGTAACAAAAAGAACAATGAATGTGAAGTTCCTCTTAAACCCGAAATCACTTTTGAAGATTTTAGTAAACTGGACCTCAGGATAGGAACCATACTTACTGCAGAAAAAATAAAAAAAGCGGATAAATTATTAAAGTTAACGATAGATTTAGGATTTGAAAAAAGGACCATTGTTTCCGGTCTGGCAAAGCACTTTAATCCTGATGATCTTCCGGGAAAACAAGTTACCGTAGTTGCAAATCTCGCACCCCGAAAAATGAGAGGGGTAACTTCCGAAGGGATGATACTGATGGCGGAAGATGATGGCAAACTCATCTTTATGAATACCGATGAGCCCGCAACTCCCGGAAGTGCAATCAGTTAATACGTTTACATCCCTTTTTTATAAAGTGGGTTCTTCTGTGCTCTCCGGTTGTTTCGGAGTAAAACGAGTTTGTAAAATTGCTACCAGGTTGGCTTCAATACTTTGCACAGGCACCTCTTCTATTCGTCCCAGCTCCTTATCCTGATGCAATACAATAATAGTAGGCAGTTTATTGATGTGGTATTGAGTCGCCTCTCCATTGAGTGCATGTAAATCATGGTCCACTGCATAGAGGGTAATCTTATTAAGCGGATACCCGGCACTGATCATGGTACGGTAAAAAGAAGGTAATAATACCCGGGAGTTTCGATCCCAGGTACTGCTAAAAACCACCACCCGGAAACTGTCTCTGTAATATTTTATGTAATGCACCCACTCCGTATCGGGTTGGTATTTGTTGATGCCACTATAAAACCAGCTAAAAGCGCTGTCGTTTACCAGCATTTGCATATTCAATTTACCTACTAATTCTTTATTGCCTGCATCATCGGTTTCTACCTTGTATGATTGTTGTGCATGGGTAGTAAAAGCCAAAAGCGCTAAACCGGCCAGTAGAAAAACAGTCTTTCTGATCATCATTTATATTATAATTTCCACTAAAAATTTAGATTGTTTCTTTTAATTGTACAAGAAACTGTCTCACCTTTTGCAAAGATTGTACCATTTCAAAGTTTTGATCGAGAATCCGCTTTTCCGCTTTCAATTTTTTCTTTGCCCCTTCAATGGTAAATTTTCTTTCGCGAAGGAGGTGGTAAATTAATTGGAGGTTACGAATATCTTCCGGTCGAAACAGCCGGTCTCCCTTCCTGTTCTTTCTTGGTTTTAGAATCGAAAACTCATTATCCCAGTAACGGATAAGGGAAGTATTCACATGAAACATTTCTGCCACCTCTCCTATTCCATAATAATGTTTATTTAATTCCTTCCTGCTGATTTCCTGGAGCACTTCCATGTCAAATGCATCCGAGAGCGGTTTACGTCCACGTGTTTCAGTTTTGGAACTTTCTTTTTTGTTTTCAGCAGCCGAAGCCGCTGTTTCTTCTTTATAATACGAAAATAATTCCGGTAACCCCATTGCGTAAAGATAGGTAATTTTTTAAAAAGAAGCATTTTTGGGGGTACGCGGAAAGGGAATAACATCACGAATGTTTGTCATACCGGTTACAAATAAAACAAGCCGTTCAAACCCCAATCCGAAGCCGGCATGCGGACATGTTCCAAAACGTCTGGTATCCAGGTACCAATACAATTCTTCTTCAGAAACTCCCAGTTCTTTCATGCGTTGCTGAAGTTTTTCCAAATCTTCTTCCCTCTGGGAACCTCCGATGATTTCTCCTATTCCCGGAAATAAAACATCCATGGCGCCTACTGTTTTTCCGTCCGCATTTTGCTTCATATAAAAAGCCTTAATCTCCTTTGGATAGTCAGTAAGAATCACCGGGTTTTTAAAATGCATTTCTACCAGAAACCGCTCATGTTCAGATTGCAGGTCGGCTCCCCAGGAAACCGGATATTTGAATTTTTTCTTTTTATAAGGTTTGCTATTTAGTAGAATATCAATAGCTTCCGTATAGGTAATCCGCTGAAATTTATTTTCTAAACAAAACTGTAATTTTTCCAGGAGAGTCATGGGGTTGCGATCCTTTTGCGGCTTGTTTTTTTCCTCCTGCCGGAGACGCTCCTGAAGAAATTCCAAATCCGTTTTATTGTGTTCCAACACATAGCTAATCAGGTATTTCAACATTTCTTCTGCCAGATTCATGTTATCTTCCAGATCATAAAAAGCCATTTCCGGCTCTATCATCCAAAATTCCGAAAGATGGCGGGTGGTGTTTGAATTTTCTGCCCGGAAGGTGGGACCAAAAGTATAAACATCTCCCAAGGCCAGCGCCCCGAGTTCGGCTTCCAGTTGCCCGGATACCGTCAGGTTTGTCGGCCTTCCAAAGAAGTCTTGCTTAAAATCCACCCGCCCCTCAACATCTCTTGGCACCTTGTCCAGGTTCAGCGTGGTTACACGAAACATTTCGCCGGCGCCCTCTGCATCGGAAGCCGTAATAACCGGCGAATGCAGGTAAACAAACCCTTTTTCATTAAAAAAACGGTGAATGGCAAAGGCTAAAGTATTGCGTACTCTGAAAATAGCGCTGAAGGTATTGGTACGAAAGCGTAAATGTGCTATTTCCCTAAGATAATCCAGGCTGTGCTTTTTGGGTTGCAGAGGATACTTTTCCGGGTCACTCTTCCCCAATAAGGTAAGTTCTTCCGCATGTAATTCTACTTTTTGACCTGCCCCGGGGGAAGGAACCACCGTTCCTTTAACGGCTATTGCGGCTCCCGTTGTAATATGCTTTAGCAGGGCGGGATCAGTCTGTTCAAAATTAATAACTACCTGCAGATTTTGAAGGGTAGAACCATCATTCAGAGCAATAAAACGATTGCTTCTGAACGTACGTACCCAGCCCTTTACAATTGCCGGATAGGAAGTTTCTTCTGTAGAAAGGATATCCTTAATCTTTTTTCTGTCGTTGAGCATCGAAATGAAATTTTGGAACCGCAAAGATAAACCCCTTCCTGCGGAGAAAAAGAAGGGATTTGTATATTTTTTGGATTTTTAAATAAAAAATTTACCTTTGCAGCAGATGCTTAGCTGTAAGCTTGTTGTCCTTCCGTCTTTTGACAACTGGTTTTCCTACTTTTTATAAGTCTGTAACTTAATTTTAACACAAGTTTATACACTCTTTTAGTGGCTTTAATAAAAAATTTGTCCTCTGACTGATAAATTTATGAATTAATAAGGGGACTCCAATACAAAAAATGTACTTCCAACTTTTAATCCATGTATGATATACTACAACTGAACGATATGCTCGTTCCAGAGCTTCACCAACTCGCAAAGAAGCTTGATATTTCTGTCCCAAAAAGGATAGATAAACAAACCCTCATTTATAAAATACTTGACATGCAGGCTGTAACCTCATCCGCCCCTACCACCGAAACAAAAAAAGGTGCCGCTAAAAAAGCAGCAGGACGCAAACGTGCCACCCGCAAAAAGGCAACAAAAACCAGGTCCGAAACCAATTCAAAAGAAAAAAATGAAGAGCCGAAACCAGAAAAAGTAAAAAATGAGGCAGAAGCACCTGTAAAAAGGCCACATAAAAAAATGGCTAAAAAAGCGGCAACCCGGGTAAAACAGGAAAACAGACCCGCTTCGCAGGAAAACAGGCCCGCTCCTTCTTCAAAAAACACCAATAGAGAGTCTGTAGCTCCAAAGGAAGAATCTGCTAAAAAACCGCAACACGTGGAATCCAACAGCGATCGGGAGAACGATTCTAACGATTACAATGATCATAACAACCACAATAATAAAAACAGCCGAACCAACTATAAGAACAAGAATGGAAACGGATTTAACATAGAATTTGAAGGTATTATTACCAGCGAAGGGGTGTTGGAAATGATGTCTGATGGGTATGGTTTCCTCCGTTCTTCAGACTATAATTACCTGAGTTCTCCTGATGATGTGTATGTATCTCCTTCTCAGATTAAACTCTTCGGACTCAAAACAGGGGATACCATCACCGGTACAATCCGCCCTCCAAAAGAAGGAGAAAAATATTTTGCCTTACTAAAAGTCTCCGCTATCAACGGGCGCCAGCCGGATGAAGTCCGCGATCGTGTGCCTTTTGATTATTTGACCCCACTGTTTCCACATGAGAAACTTCATTTGACCACCACCTCCCATAATTTTTCTACCCGCATCATGGACCTCTTCACGCCTATTGGAAAGGGCCAGCGTGGATTGATTGTGGCACAACCCAAGACGGGTAAAACCATGCTGTTGAAAGAAGTGGCCAATGCCATTGCGACCAACCATCCGGAAATTTACCTGATGGTGGTCCTGATCGATGAACGCCCGGAGGAAGTAACGGATATGTCGCGCAGTGTGAAAGCAGAAGTTATTGCTTCAACCTTTGATGAACCGGCAGACAAGCATGTTAAGGTTTCAAATATTGCGTTGCAAAAAGCCAAGCGACTGGTAGAATGTGGTCATGATGTGGTTATCCTGCTGGATTCCATTACGAGACTCGCACGCGCTCACAATACAGTAATGCCCGCTTCCGGAAAAGTACTGAGTGGTGGTGTGGAAGCAAATGCCCTGCACAAACCCAAGCAGTTTTTCGGAGCAGCCAGAAAGATTGAGAATGCGGGTTCGCTAACCATCCTGGCCACTGCACTTATTGACACCGGTTCCAAAATGGATGAAGTCATATTTGAAGAGTTTAAAGGCACCGGAAACATGGAATTGCAACTGGATCGCCGACTGGCCAACAGGCGTATTTTCCCCGCCATTGATGTAACAGCCTCAAGCACCCGCCGCGAAGACCTCCTGCTGGATCAAAGTGTGCTGCAACGGATGTGGATATTAAGAAATCACCTGGCCGACATGAACACAGAGGAAGCGATGAATTTCCTGCTCAATCAAATGAAAAATACCAGAAGCAACGAAGAGTTTCTTATTAGTATGAATGGTTAACAAAACCTTCCCATTGGAAGTGGTATTCATTATCTTTGCAGCGAATTAGAAAGGCAATTGATCATGAGTGATATACCAGATTCTGCTGAACAGACTACGGCAGCTGAAGAGGGAGAGAAACCACAGATACGAAAAGGCCTGGTGTTTACGATCATTGCCCTGGCGCTCTTCATGACCACCGTAGATGCCACCATTGTAGCTACGGCGCTGGATACGCTGCAAAAAGATTTACATACCACCGTTAACTGGGCCGGCTGGATCCTCACGGCTTACTCTTTTGGGCTGGTAGTCATGCTTCCGTTAAGTGCCAAGTTGAGTACCCGATTTGGCCATCGCAGAATTTTTTTAATTTCAGTGATTGTTTTTACGCTCACCTCTATATTATGTGGATTATCCAGTAATATTTTCCTCATCATTGTCCTACGGATCATTCAGGCCCTCGGAGGTGCGGGCATCACGCCCTCAGCTACGGGGATCGTCGTTGATCATTTTGGAAAATCCAGGGATCGGGCAGTCAGTTTATTTGGCAGTATTTTCCCGGCGGGGGCAATGATAGGCCCCATCTTTGGTGGTCTGTTTGTAACTTATTGGACCTGGCGGGGCATTTTTTTTATTAACGCGCCCATCGGTCTGGCTATCGTATTGTTGTCTTTACGATATATTCCTAATGATCCGCCGATAAAGAACACCCCTCGCTCAAGAATGGATATTGCAGGGATCATCTGGCTGGCAGTGGGTCTGCTGGCTGCCATGCTTGCTGCCAGTTACCTCGGAGAAGCAGATACCAAGGTGTTGTCTTTTGAGTTCCTGACGCCGTTGGTCATTGCAATTGGTTCTATATTTGGTTTCTTCCGCCACATAAAACGGGTAGAGCAGCCTTTTATCGGGCCGCGGTTTATCTATGGCAAAGGCTTCGGATCGGTTAATCTGCTCAATATGGTTTATAGCGGCGGGATGATCGGCGCTATTTCACTGGTTCCGCTTTATGCCGTCAATCGTTACGGCATCAGCGCCCTGGATTCTGGAACCCTGCTTACCGCAGAGGGAATTGCCTCCGTTGCTTTGTCGGCTATTGTTACCATGTTGTTGAGACGTACCGGGTACCGGTTGCCATTGTATTTTGGTTGTTCTGTTATGGCAATAGGCGTGACTTTGTTGGCCGTTAGTCCGCTATTCGGCCTGTCTCCCTACCTTTGGCTGGCCTCTTCCGCTTTTCTTGTCGGTATAGGCGCCGGCGTCAACAGTCCCCCGGCCAGAAATGCCGGGCTGCAACTGGCGCCACAGGAATCAGCAACGATTGCAGCCTTGCGTACACTTTGTATTCAGCTTGGCTCTATCATAGCTATCGCAATTGCAACAGCCATTATCGCCGGCGCCTCTCACCCGGATAAAACGCAAGCTCATATCTATATCACCATGTCCATTGTCTTCCTGCTCTTTTTGCCTCTGGTATCCAAAGTACCAGAACACAAAGGAGCCTGGTAAAGAAGGAAACTAATTACTTTAACATAATGTAAAGTTAAGTATAAATTTGTCCCCTTTTTGCCTCCCGCAGATTGCGCACCTGCCGGCAAAGGCAGGGATAAACGCAGAAGTCTATTATGTAATCTGCAAAAATCAGCGAGATCAGCGGGAGCCCTTTTTCGTCAATTTAATCATAGCACAACAATAGTATTAAATTTATAGATCGTAAACATCGTTTTAAATTTACAGGTCTTAAGAAAGATTTGGTAAGTAACGATATTTATCGTATCTTACACCTATAATCATTAAAAACAAACTTGTGAATACAAAAAGAATTTCAAGTCCCATCGAAGATATCCTGAACAGGCAGGTCAAAAAGGAGGCCGAAGCGGCCCAAATTTTTCTTTCTTATGCCGTTTGGGCAGATGACCTTGGATACAGTGGAGTAGCCAATCTCTTATTCCGGCATTCCGGAGAAGAAAGAGAACACATGCAAAAGGTGATAGAGTATATCCTGCAACGTGGCGGAAAGGCGAAAATTACAGCCCTGGCGGCGCCTCCCAAAGATCCCAAAAACCTTCAGGACTGTCTAGAGAAATTATTTAAACATGAAGTAGATAACACTACTGCAATATATGAAATAGTCAATCTGGCACAAAAAGAAAAGGACTGGGCTACCTGGAACTTCGGGCAATGGTTCGTGAAAGAACAAATTGAGGAAGAAACCCTGATTATGGAACTGCTTGATCAATTAAAAATTGCCGGCGGCCCAAAGGCCTCAGATGAATCCCTGCTCTATTTTGATGCCAAACTTCAGGCAAACGATGATGAAGCAGATCTGGCCAGAGAGGCAAGCGTAGATGCCCCTTAAAATTGTATTTTTTATTAACTTTTAAATTGTATATCTTATGAGTAACTTAAAATGGAAAGGCCGTTGGAATGAAATCAAAGGAAAAGTAAAACAGGCCTATGCAGATCTAAATGATGATGATTTGTATTACGAAGAAGGTAAGGAAGACGAACTTATCGGAAAACTGCAAAAAAAGACTGGTAAGACCAAGGAGCAAATTGAAGACTGGTTAAACAGTTTATAACATTATTTAGACAGAAAAAGTAAGGAGTCTTAGTTCTTCCTGGTGGATATATCTAAGGCTCTTTTAATTATTAGCATAACCTTAGAAAGTTGTTATACTAAACTACAACCAAAAAGAATATTATGAAAGTTATTGGAATTATTCTCATCATCATTGGAGTGGCGATGATTGTATTGAAAGGTATTAATTTTCAAACTAAAAAGAACGTTGCCGATGTAGGGCCCATTGAAATTAATAAAACCGAGAATCACCATGTAGGGTGGCCTACTTATGTAGGCGGAATTGTGGTGATAGGCGGAATTGTTTTAGTTATTGCAGGCGCGAAAAAGAAGAATACTGCCGGATAAGTTTTTTGAAACAGCCAAAAGAGATAATGATAATCCGGAAAAAAAATAAATAAAAAGATGAGAGAAGCAGTGCGTTTTACAATAGTCACATTGATTATTATTGGTGTTATAATATGCACTGTCGTCTGGCCGGTCTATGGGTTTGCAGCTATTGCTTTATTTATTATTATATTAGGGATTTATGACCTATCTCAAAAGAAGCATACCATCCTTCGGAATTTTCCCGTACTGGGCCACATGCGCTATCTGTTGGAAATGATCGGCCCCGAACTACACCAGTATTTTGTGGAGGATGATACGGATGGCAAACCTATTGATCGCAACCACCGTACCTACATCTACCAGCGAGCTAAACTAGATAAAGATACCCACCCTTTCGGAACAGAACTGGACGTACAGGCAGCCGGCTACAAATGGATGAAGCACAGTATTTATCCTTCTAAAAAATTGGACGAGCCTCCAAGGGTAATCGTTGGCGGTACAGCATGTAACCATCCTTACAGCGCAAGCCTCTTTAATATATCCGCTATGAGTTTTGGCGCGCTAAGTAAGAATGCCATAAAAGCGTTAAATCTCGGTGCCAAAGCAGGCAACTTTTTTCACGATACCGGAGAAGGAGCCATTTCGGATTATCATTTGCAGGGAGGTGATCTGGTTTGGGAAATAGGCACCGGTTATTTTGGATGCCGGACAAAGGAGGGAAATTTCAATCCGGAAATTTTTGAGAAAAAAGCTGTGCTTGAGCAGGTGAAAATGATTGAGATAAAAATATCACAAGGTGCCAAACCCGGTCATGGAGGTGTATTACCCGCCGTAAAAAACAGTAAGGAAATTGCTGAAATAAGAGGTTTGGAACCGCATACGGTCGTCATTTCTCCCCCCGGGCATACTGCATTTAAAGATGCAGAAGGGCTATTGCAATTTGTAAAACAATTACGCGACTTGAGCGGAGGGAAGCCGGTTGGTTTTAAACTTTGCATCGGAAGCAAAAGTGAATTTGTGGAAATATGCGATAAGATGCTGGAAACAGGAATCAAGCCGGATTTCATTACCGTGGATGGGGCGGAAGGCGGTACAGGAGCAGCGCCCATTGACTTCAGTAACTACATAGGTATGCCTTGGGAAAAAGCGCTTGTTTTTGTAGTAGATGCTCTTAATGGCTATGATTTAAAAAAGGACATCAAAGTCATTACAGCCACAAAGATATTCACCGCTTTTGACATTTTCAAAGCGTTGTGTCTGGGAGCCGATATTTGCAATTCTGCAAGAGGAATGATGCTCGCATTGGGCTGCATTCAGGCTTTGAAATGCGATACCAACAAGTGTCCGACAGGCGTAGCCACGCAAAACCCTAAACTGGTCCGCGGCCTGGTGGTAGAAGAAAAATGGAAACGGGTGAAAAATTACCAGGCCAAAACCGTTGATAATTTCTTGGAATTATTTGCGGCCTCCGGATGTACGAAATTGTCTGAACTGAATCGCAGTTTTATCTACAAACAGATTGACACCCGGATAAAGTGTTATGATAGCCTGTACCCTACAGTATCTGCCGGAGAATTTGAACTCGAAAACTATACATCCTTTTAGTGTTATACCATGAAAAGAAATACACTTTATATTATTTTTCTTATAGCCGCCAATTTTGTTCTCTTCTCCTACAATATACCAAACAGAGATAAAAATCCTAAACCGCTATTATCAAACTCCAAAGCCAATTTTAAAATCATTGGTTATCTTACCTCCCGGGGTATGGATACAACTGCCATCCCCTTTCAATATTTAACCCACATCAATTATGCTTTTGCTATTCCTCAAAAAGATGCCAAAGGCGAATTAGCTCCGATTCCTAACCCTTCATTTTTGCATGCAGTTGTACGTAATGCCCATCAACAAAATGTAAAGGTTTTCATTTCCATCGGAGGCTGGAATATAGGAGATGGAGGAGGAAACGATACTCGCTTTGAAGTTTTAGCCCATTCACCTACATCCAGAAACACGTTTACACATTCCGTTATGCAGGTTGTCAGAAAATTTAAATTGGATGGAGCCGATATAGATTGGGAATATCCGGACCCTATTGAGCCTTCCGCTTCAAACTATGTGGCCCTGATGAAAGAATTAAGAGACAGCCTCCATGCCGCTGGTAAAAAGCTTTCTGCAGCTGTTGTTTCTTATCATGATCTGCATGGCTATGGTATTACCAAACCTATTTTTAAAACAGCAGACTGGTTGAGCATCATGGCTTATGATGACGATTACAATACTTTTCATGGAAAATTAGTCCCTCACTCTCCTTACTGGCTTGCCGTCAGGAGTTTTGATTACTGGATAAAAGACCGGGGACTGCCGGGAGAAAAAGCCATTATGGGCGTTCCTTTTTATGGGAAAGGAAAGAGTGGAAAAGGTTATGGATATAAACAATTGCTTTCGATGGGCGCCAACGCCTATTCTGATGTTTACGACAGCATTTATTACAACGGAATAAGAACCATGAAAGCCAAAACCAAACTGGCGATGCAACGTGGTGGCGGAATCATGATCTGGGAATTAGGTTTGGATACGTCTGGAAAATATTCCTTGTTGAAAGCCATTAATGAAGTGGTGAATAGCAATAAATGAGTAGCCCTTTTCTTTTTCTTGCACTTTTGATGAAGGACCATTTTAATCCCTATCTTTAACCGGGTACCCTCTTCTATGAAATACTTGTTTTTTATTTTCTTTATTATGAGTTTTAACCGCCTTTCAAAGGGTCAGACAAAGACCGATACCTTTCTACAAAAGCTATTACTGAACCAAACGGATGCTATCCTGCGCATGGTTTTACAGCACCCGGAACAATATCGCTTCCAGCTTATTTACACGCAAATCAACCGGGATAAAAACAATCATCCCTCTTTTAAAAATTACTATTACAATGTAAATCCATTGTTGTATTTTAATCCGGCTTCTACCGTTAAAATGCCGGTAGCCTTTCTGGCTTTAGAGAAACTTAACAGGATAAACCGGCCAGGAGTAAATAAATATACCTCCATGCTGATTGACAGCAGCTACTCTGGTCAGACTTCCGAATATAAGGATACAACCTCTGAATCCGGCTTGCCTTCTATCGCGCAATACATAAGAAAAGCCTTCCTGGTGAGTGATAATGACGCTTACAACCGGTTGTATGAATTTGTAGGGCAACAGACCATCAATCGGGAACTTCACAAAAAAGGTTATCCGGATGTTCGGATTACCCGCCAGTTTTTGTCCATGACAATGGAAGAAAACAGGCATACGAATGCAATTCGCTTTGTTGACCAGAAAGGAGAGTTGATTTACAGACAACCTCCGGCCTATAATCCGGATTCATTCGATTTTAGCCGCAGCATCAAACTGGGTAAAGGCCACTGGGATGCTAATGATCAGCTTGTTCCCGGCCCAATGGATTTTACTCAGCACAACGTCATTTCGCTGGAGGATATCCATCAGATAGAACGGTCTGTCTTGTTTCCAAAATCAGTGTCTCCCGGTCAACGTTTTGACCTGACGCCGGAAGATTATCAATTTTTATATCAGTATATGTCTCAGCATCCAGCGGAAACCAATTACCCAAAATATGATTCCTCTATATTTTATGACAGTTACGTGAAATTTTTTTTCAGGGGAAAAAAAATGCCACGTTATCTGCGTGTATTCAACAAGGTGGGCTGGGCTTACGGGTTTCTTACAGATATTTCTTATGTTGCGGATTTCAAACACCGGGTGGAATATATGTTAAGCGCTGTAATTTACGTAAACAGCGATGGGATATTAAATGACAACCGGTACGATTATGATACGATAGGCTACCCTTTTCTTCGTGCTGTAGGGAAAGCGGTTTATCAATATGAATTGTCGCGGCCAAGGGAGCATCAACCGGATTTAAGCCGTTTTAAAATACAATATGAGCAACGAGACCCAAAGGATGGCCGGCCTGAAATAAATGAAGTGGATAACTAAATTATTTTCTGACTGTCGAAAGGTGATCAATAGCCTTTTTCACACTGCCATACTCAAGCAATAGTTTTTTGGCCACTTCATGATCAGAAATCCCGGCATGTTCCATCACCATCCGGGCACCGCGTTCTACCAGTTTTTCATTGCTCAGTTGCATGTGTACCATCCTGTTATCTTCTACTCTTCCCAGCCGGATCATTACGGTGGTAGAAATCATATTGAGCACCAGTTTCTGGGCTGTTCCGCTTTTCATCCGGGTACTGCCGGTTACAAATTCGGGGCCCACCACCACCTCTACCGGAAAGTCGGATTCGCTGGTAACGGGCGCCTCCGGGTTGCAGGTAATAGAGCCGGTAACGATATCGTTTTCCCGGCATCTTCTTAAAGCGCCAATGACATAAGGGGTAGTTCCACTGGCGGCAATACCGATTACCACATCTTTTTTACTTACATTGTATTCTTTCAGGTCTATCCAACCCTGTTCCATGCTGTCTTCTGCAAATTCCACGGCTTTCCTGATGGCTGAATCTCCTCCGGATATCAAGGCGATCACCAGGCCGTAGGGAACCCCAAAAGTAGGGGGACATTCTGAGGCATCCACAACGCCTAACCGACCGCTGGTGCCAGATCCAATATAAAACAGGCGCCCACCAGCAAGCATCTTGTCTGTAACTGCGTTCACCAATGCTTCTATCTGAGGGATGGATTTAGCAACTGCATCCGGAACGGTACAGTCTTCTTCATTGATATGAACCAGAAGCTCACGTGTGCTCATTTTCTCAAGATGATGATAGAGAGAGGGTTCTTCGGTGATCTTTTTAAACATTTGCAACGGAATAAACAGTTGTATAATAAGGAGCAAAGGTAAAAAAGGTTTTGGAAAAGAGGTAACAAAACCCCGACATGGGTTATTTGCCTGTGAACAACAAAAAACAACTGGCAGAATCTGAATCTATCGGATATTAGGGAGGCGTTTTTGGCATGAAGCTAGCTCAGGCAATCGAAAAAGGAAATTCAAATATGGAAGCGAATCAGCCCTTCTAAAGGGTTTTTCAATATTCTGCCAGGTTTTAATTCGTTTTTTCTACATATATATACTATTTCTTTCTCAAAAGCTTTGGCCACTCCTCCAACAAAATGTACCGGCAAATAGGCGCTTTCCTCATAGCTTTTTACATGCCGTAGTAAAAAATCTGTAATTCCTTTATAAATAATATTTTTTGCCTCCGGATGTGCCCTGTTGTCTCCCAGGAACCGGGCATAAGAAGCGAGATAACGATTGGGATAAGGTTCCTGATATATTTTTTTTAGTATCTCAGTTTTTGATGGATGATATTTCTTTTCAAATCGTTCCTTGAGCGCTTCGTCCAGTTCTTGGTACAAATAGGACTGAATCAGCAATTTCCCAAGGTAAGCGCCGCTCCCTTCATCTCCAAGAATAAAACCCAGTCCCGGCCTGCTTTCTGCAATGGTCATGCCGTCAAAATAACAAGAGCCCGAACCCGTACCCAATATGCAGGCCAGTCCTTTTTCATGCCCACATAAAGCCCGGGCAGCCCCCGTCAGGTCATGGTTTATTTCCATTTTTGCATGGTTAAAAATCCCGGAAAGTATCGCTTTCATTGCGTCTGCCTTTTCGGGAGAAGCCAAACCGGTACCATAAAAATATACCCGGCTTACCTGCCCGGGAGCCAGCGGGAGCCTGGCCAGCAGTTCTCCCTGAATGACTTTTTCGATTTCTTCGCTACTCAAAAAATAGGGGCTGATCCCCTGTGTTCCTATCCTTATTTCTTCGTTGTACAGCAGACACCAGCTCGTTTTGGTAGAGCCGCTGTCAGCAATTAATAAAGCATCATGAGCCATAATCACCTTTTATTTTAGTTAGAAAATATGGATTCTGTCCCAACAAAGGGAATTGTATTACTTTTGCGCTGCCTTGGAAATGCAAAAATAGCTTTTAAGGCTCTAAAAACATATTTATCTGCCACAACAACGACCGTATTAATGAGCTATTCCAATAAGAAATTGAAAGTTTTTATCCCCCTGCTGTTTACCGTTGTTTTGGTTTTGGGCATGTTCCTGGGCTTTAAATTGCGGGATAAACAAGGGTATAATAAAGCCCTATTTTCCCTCGGCGCGCAGGACAACCTGTTGCATCAGGTATTGCGTCTGGTGGATTTAAAATACGTGGACAGCGTTCATCTTTCGGGGCTGAAATCGGATGCAATAAAAGGAATTCTAAGTCACCTCGATCCTCATTCAGCTTATATCCCGCCAAAAGAATTTACCCACGTAAATGAAGAAATGCAGGGCAGTTTTCATGGCATTGGGATTGCTTACTTTGTAATTGACGACACCGTCAACATTACCCGCGTACTTCCGGGCGGGCCGGCCGCTAAAGCCGGCTTATCCGTTGGCGACCAAATACTGAAAGCCAACGATTCCCTTATGGCGGGAGTTCATATTTCTTCAGAAAAAATAAGAAAATTCATTCGGGGCCCTTTACATTCCAACGTGAAATTAGTCCTATTAAGAAAGGACAGCCTGATACAAATATCGCTGAAAAGAGGCCGTATTCCACTCACCAGCATTGATGCCGCTTACATGATAGCACCGGGAGTGCTTTATGTCAAAATAAACCGGTTTTCTGCTCATACCTATGGAGAGTTTATGGATGCTATAACCGCGTTAAAGGCAAAACATGATGTTAAAAAATGTATATTGGATCTCCGAAATAACCCCGGTGGTTATCTGGAAGCTTCTGTTAATATTGCCGATGAATTTCTAAGTGGGGATAAGCTGGTTGCAGAAGCAAAAGGCAAGAGTTACCCGCTTAAAGAATTTACCTGTAACAAGACGGGAGAGCTGGAAGAAGTACCCCTGGCTGTTTTGGTTAATGGACAATCAGCTTCTGCAAGTGAGATTCTTGCCGGGGCCATTCAGGATTGGGATCGGGGATATATTATCGGTCGGCAGACTTTTGGAAAAGGCCTGGTACAGGAACAATACCAGCTGGCCAACAAGGGGGTGCTTCGGCTAACCGTAGCCCGGTATTACCTGCCTTCCGGCAGACTGATACAACGCCCCTATAAAGACAGAATGCTTGCCTATAGTCATGACTTAATTAAACGCTACCGCCACGGAGAGATGCTGCATGCCGACAGCATTCATTTTCAAGACACTACAGCCTATTATACCAAGGTTAAACACAGGCTGGTCCATGCAGAAGCCGGAATTATGCCGGATGTCTTCGTGCCGCTGGACACCACTTCTCTCTCCCCCACTTTAATGAAGATTTACCGAAAAAACATAATCTTTCGTTTTGCATTCACCTATAAAAAGAAATATCCTGCTGTTTTTGAAAATATAAAAAATGAAAAGGAACTTCTCCAAACCAAAATTATGACAAAACAGGGTTTAAATTTGTTATATGAATTGGCAAAAGACGAGGGAATTACAGGTATCAACCGGCTCTCTCCATCAGAGATACAAACCCTTCAACTGCAAACCAAAGCTTTTATTGCAAGAGAACGCTGGCAAGACAAAGGTTATTTTGAAGTGATCAATCAGGAGGATAAGACCATTAAAAAGGCCTTGCAGGTTTTGCAAAAGGAACCTGATTTAAGTACGCTTAACCCCGAAAAACCCTCAGCACATAAGGACTAAAAAAGGCTACTCATTTTTTTACCGGGGGTTTGGCCGGTCTGACTTCCACCTTACTGGGCAGCGTGCGCGGATTCATCATCAGCAAATCGTAAATCAACTCACCAATATCTTCCGGCTGAATTTTCCAGGCATCCTCTGATGAAGGAATGTGATTGTTGAAATGGCTGGTTACCGACCCGGGCAGAATGGTAGTCACCTTCACATTTTTCTGTCTCAAATCCAACATCAGGGCTTGAGAAAAACCAACAATTGCAAATTTACTGGCATTATATCCCGTGTTTTTAGCATTAAAATAAACACCCTGCAAACTGGCTATTGTAAAGATATAACCTTTTTGTTTTTTCACTTCTTCTACGGATGCTTTTACGCTATTGAATACCCCGGTTACATTTGTATCTATCATCTGATGCCACTGCTCATGTGTTAATTCTTCTATTGGAGCAAAAAGCCCAAGGCCGGCGTTGGCAACTAAAATGTCCAGCCTCCCCCATTTATCTAAAACGCTTTTTACTGCCGCTTCTTCATCCTCACGTTTACGCACGTCCGATTGCAGAGCCAGCTTATTTTCTTTATCTCCCTCCAGTTCGTTCACCGCCTCTTGGGCGCTCTCCAATTTTCTACTGCTGAGGGCCACATTATATCCTTTATTTAACAGATATTGTGCCACGCCTTTTCCAATTCCCTTGCTGCCACCGGTAATATAAACTACTTTTTTTTCCTCCATGATCAGGTTTTTTTAATGATAGAATAACTACAAAAGGAGCTCCCTTTTGTTTATACGGTGTATCATTTAATGAATTTATCCTACCTGGTTAACCGGTTTTCCCGCTATCCAGGCATTAAGGTTATCCACCACTACCTTCATCAGCCTCGAACGTGCTTCCAGGGTAGCCCAGGCAATATGCGGCGTAATGATGCAATTTTTAGCTGATAGCAATGGATTGTCGGCATGAGGAGGCTCCGCGGATAAAACATCCAGGGCAGCGCCGGCTATTTGCTCCGAATTCAAAGCTTCTGCTACTTCTTTTTCATTCAGCAACGGCCCCCTGCTTGTATTGATTAAAAAAGCGGTGGATTTCATCATTTGCAGTTTGTCCTTGTTCACAAAACCCTTATTGCTTTCATTCAACGGGCAATGGAGGCTTAAAACATCTCCCGTTCTAAAGCAAGTATCTTCTTCTACAAACTGAACGCCTTCCATGGCATCCCGTTCGGGATGTTTGTGAGAAGCAATTACCTTCATTCCAAACGCCAACCCGATCCGGGCAACTGCCTGGCCGATCTTTCCGAAGCCGATGAGGGCTAATACTTTTCCTTGTAACTCAATTTGAGGCTGCAAACGGTAACTGAAATCTTTACTCCGTATCCAGTCTCCTCGCTCAACGCTTTTGGCATAGTCAGACACATGATTACAAAGGTCGAGAAGGAGCGCAAAGGTTAACTGTGCTACCGATATGGTACTATAGGCAGGAACATTCGTCACAATTATACCCCGGTCTCTTGCAGCTTCTGTATCTATAACATTAAACCCGGTGGCCATGACGCCAATGTATTTCAGGTTGGGCGCATTGCGTATGGCTTCCCCATCAATTACGGCTTTGTTGGTTAAAGCAATTTCTGCATCGCCGATTCTCGAAAGAACTTCCTTTGGCGGTGTGCGATCATAAATTTCTGTTGTTCCGATTTGTTTCAAACTTTTCCAACTTAAATCGCCGGGATTCATGGCATATCCGTCTAATACTACTATTCTCATGGGAATAAAGATAGTAAAATAATCACTCCAATGCCAAAATTGATTTCCTGAAACCAAGACAACCGGCTGTTATCCAAATTTCTTTTTTAGTTCAGCGAGTGCATTCTGGAAGTCAGGCTCTTTTCTGTTCTGTGTTTTTTTATTTCCCTGACGGGAGCGCTGTCTTTTTCCTCCGGCAGGTGGTGTTTCCGTTTGTTTGATGGAAAGGCTGATGCGTTTACGGTTAACATCTACTTCCAGTACCTTTACCTTCACCTGTTGATTTAGTTTAAGGGCTTCTGCGGGATCGCTAATGTAGCGGTGTGCAATTTCAGAAACATGAACCAATCCATCTTGTTTTACTCCGATATCTACAAAAGCGCCAAAGCGGGTCAGGTTAGTTACGATTCCGGGTACAACCATTCCGGCTTGTACTTCTTCTATGCTATAGATTGGGGCAAACTCAAAAAGTTGTGCTTCTTCGCGCGGGTCCCGTCCGGGCTTTTTTAGCTCTTTCAAAATGTCTTCCACCGTATGCTCCCCAAAAGTCTCGCTTATGTATTGACCGGGCCGGATATCTTTAATTAACTTCTCATTACCCATCAACTCCTTCATCTCTACCTTCAGGTCGGCGGCCATTTTTTCTACCACCCCGTAGGCCTCCGGATGTACGCCGCTTGCGTCCAGAGGATGTTTTCCTTTAGGAATTCTTAAAAATCCTGCACATTGTTCATAAGCGGCCGCCCCCAGCCTGTCCACCTTCAAGAGGTCTTCTCTGGATTGAAAACTGCCTTTTTCATCCCGGTACCGGATAATGTTTTCCGCAAGGGAAGGGCCTATGCCACTCACGTAGCGAAGCAGGTATTTTCCTGAAGTATTAAGATTTACCCCTACAGCATTCACACAACTTTCCACTGTCTGGTCCAGCCTGGATTTTAACCGTACCTGGTTAACATCATGCTGATATTGTCCCACGCCAATGCTTTTTGGGTCAATTTTTACCAGTTCGGCCAGCGGATCCATCAACCGTCTGCCAATACTTACGGCACCGCGAACGGTAATATCCTGATCCGGAAATTCTTCCCGGGCTATCTCGGATGCAGAATATACGGAAGCCCCGTCTTCATTCACTAAAAATACGGGTAACCCGGTTTTTAACGACTTAATAAACTGCTCGGTTTCCCTGCCGGCGGTACCATCGCCAATGGCAAAGCATTCGATTTTATATTTCTCTACAAGCGTACGGATGAGGTGTTCTGCTTCAACGATCTTATGGTTTTTTTCATGGACAAAAATCAATGCCGTCTCTTTTAACCCTCCATTGGTATCCAGCGCCACTACCTTACAGCCTGTACGATAGCCGGGGTCAATGGCCAGGATGCGTTTGTCCCCCAGTGGAGAAGATAAGAGCAACTGCCTCAGGTTTTCTGCAAATACATTAATTGCTTCTTCATCAGAACGCTTTTTCAACTCCATGCGAAACTCACTTTCCAGCGCAGGCTGTAACAATCTTTTGTAAGCGTCCTTTAATGCCCGTAGCACTTGATCCCCTGCAGCATTATGGGCTACTGCATATTCCTTCTCTATTAGCGCCAGGGCATCTTCCTCTGCAGGCCCGATAGTCAGTCGCAATATTCCCCCCATAAAACCACGTAAAACAGCCAGCATCCGGTGAGAGGGAATCGTTGAAAGGGCTTCTGAATAATCAAAATAATCTTTAAACTTCTTTCCTTCTTCCTCCTTTTCAACTAATACTTTAGTACTAACCTGTCCTTCTTTTTCAAAAAGATTGCGCAACCTGGACCGAACCTCTGCATCTTCAGAAATCTGTTCTGCCACAATATCCCTGGCGCCCTGCAAAGCTTCATTGGTATCCTCTACTTCATCCGTGATGAAAGATTTAGCCTGCTCTTCAGGATTCCCTTCTTCTTGTTTTAACAACCATTCTGCTAAGGGCTCCAATCCCTTTTCACGAGCCTTTTGTGCCTTTGTTTTACGTTTTGGTTTAAAAGGCAAATAAATATCTTCCAACTCATTCAACGTCCTGACGGCATCCAGCCTTTTCTGGAGGACTGTCGTCATTTTACCCTGATCGGTAATTGTTTTTTCTATGAAAGCTTTCCGATCCGAAAATTCCTTCTGTGCCTGCGCTTCCTCTTGAATTTTTTGAACCTGAACTTCATCTAAAGCCCCAGTCCGGTCCTTTCTATATCGTGCGATAAAAGGAATGGTTGCTCCTTCTGACAGTAATTCCAATACGGCGGAAACATGCTTTTCCTGCAGTTCTAACTTTGCCGCTACAGGAACTGAAAAAGATAATAAAGTGGTGTCGCTCATAAAATTTTCTAAATGAGCGGCGAAGGTAAGAACAAAATTCTCAAATTCTAATCTTGCTGAAAAGTCGGATCTTTATCCTCGTTATAAGGAATAGAATGGTAGATGGACACATCCTTGTTGGCAGGAATGATATACCCATTGGTAATCCTTCTTTTATACCATCCTTTAAAATCCGTAGTTCCATCCTCCTTGTAACGTACAAAGCCGCGGAAAGTTTCGCTCATTCCATGCTTAAGGATGTGCGTCAGGTCAATGGTCATGGTGTTGTTGGTATATACCCGGACGAGTATATAGTAATCGCTGTACTTCGTAGGAAAGACAGGCATACTGGCTGGCAGGCTGTCTATATTATACCTCACAGAATCTCCCGAATACAGAACTTTAGTTTCATACTGTGGCTCAGCATCGCGCCTCTGGCACTGTGAAAATCCGATCAGGACGATGAGAGCAGGTATCAGATACTTCATAAATAAACCTCCTTTAATTTTATCTTGCCTGCAAATTAATAAAAGGGCATGCAACCCGGCGGCTGGTTTTAGTGATCTTGTGTTTTAATATTGTGAAAGGCCAAAATCAGACAATTAACGTCCTGGTCATTAGGAGGCTTCAGCGTTAAACTTCTTTAAGGATGCCAACAAAGAATTGATATGCTCCAGATGGGTACGAAAAGATAAGACGGCGAGACGCAGCCAGTTAACCCCGGAAATAGTGGTACTGGCAATAAAGACTTTTCCTTCTTCCTGCACTGCTTCCATCAACTGATGGTTGTATTGATTGACTTTATCCTTGTTTCCTTTCAGAGCAGCCGGCACGTACCTGAAGATAGCAATTGATAATTCAGGGTCGGCGCCGGTTTCAAATCCCATTTTTTTTATTTCTTCCTGAAAATAGCGGGTAAGCAACAGTTTTTCTTTCAGAGCCGCCCTGAAAGGCCTGAGGCCATACCACTGCAAAGGCAGCCATATCCGGAGGCCTCTGAAATGCCGGGAAAGTTCCGGAGAAATATCTGCCGGGGATACTTCCTCAAAGTTGCTAAGCTTCTCCTGTCCCAATTTGGTGTCCTGCAGGTAGTTGGCTTCTACGTGGAAAGACTTTAACAGGTTATTGCCTTCTTTTAAAAGCAGTGCGCCACAACCATAAGGCAAAAACAATCCCTTATGAGGGTCCATTACAATAGAATCTGCCCGGGCAATCCCTTTCATCTTCATTTTTCCATAGTCTGTCAGCAGAAAAAATCCTCCATAAGCCCCGTCCACGTGATACCACATATTGTACTTCTCCGCTATATCTGCAACGGCCTCCAAATCATCTACCGCCCCTACGTCCGTGGTGCCGGCAGAAGCCACGACCAATTTAGGAATCAGTCCTTTTTTTTGATCGGAATGTATTAATTTTTCCAAAGCCTCCACATCCATTTCCAGGTTTTTCTTCATGGGAACCAACCGTAATTTGCAGGAATTCAAGCCGGTAATATGTATGGCTTTTAACAGACAATGATGCACCTGATGGGTAAAATAAATCGTATTTTTCCCTGGCTCATGCAACATATTTTTAGCATCGCGGGCGGCCACTATGGCAGACAGGTTGGCCATACTTCCACCGGAGCTCAGATGGCCAAAACTTCTTTTGCCATACCCTACCAGATCGCACATCCAGCGGATCAACAGGTTTTCCATGCGGGTAGCGCCGGGAGACGAATAATAAATAGAGGCATATTTATTGGTTGCCGATCCCAGATAGTCTGCAAGGGCGGAAAGATAAAGCCCTCCTCCCGGAACATAAGCTAAAAAACCACCCGATGCCATATTGATACCTGGTTTTACCAGGGCGGAATCAATCATTTCCATAAGCTCATCCGGCGCTTTCCCTTCTTCCTCCGGAAAGGATTGGCTTATGGCCTTAGTTGGTGTATCATCTGCCCGATAGGCGCGATCCGCAGGTAATTCGTTTAAATAATTTGAAACATAATCTATGACCTGTCTGGTAATTTTTTGCTTTTTGTCTGTATCCGGCTCCAGGGCGGCAGAGGCTTTTTCCAATTCTTTTATCTCTGTAATCATTCACCAAATTTCTATTATTTTAGCTGAATAAAAAAGCCCGGAACCGAACAACTGCTGTGTTATAATTAAACTGGCGTAAAAATTTCCCGCTAATCGTCCCGGCGGCTTTGCGCAGACCCAATTTTCACCCTTGATCATTAATCGAAGCCGCTACGACAAATATAATAATTTCCGTTTAATCGGAGACGATTACTGGCCTTGCGCAACAGCCGCACGTTGCAGGCATGTACCCTTTTATTGAATTCCTAAGTTATTTAATTTTTTATCACTGTATCGTTAAAGAATATTATTAAATCATAGTTTTTGCTTAAACGGATAGATGATTTAATACTGACTCCGCTGCTCCCCATACTTCTAAGCATTTGATGTTTTTTGTTTACAAATGATGCCGTCGCTGGATTATTTAAAGCCTCATTGATAGAAAGAAAAAAATTTGGATACTTACATTGTGCAAAGTAATATTCAACGGCATTTTTGTCTTTGACTTTACCGAAAAAATTATTATCAAAATGTCCCATCTTTAGGTTATAGACGTAAACATTGCCTATATTAAAATCAGTCGCCGCCACAAAATACTTGTGGCCATAAAAATTATTTAGAAGATAACCCAATGATGTTAAGCGCATAAATTTCGTTTTCTGTAGATGTCCGTTATGAGCCAAAATAATTACCTTGTTTTGCGGAGCTCCTGAAATGATAGACTTTATATTTTTAAACATGTACTTATCCCTTATTTCAAAATCTTTGTTAAATCTGCCGAACCTTTGGTGATAAGCGAAATCTATTTCCTGGTTGAGAAGAGAGAGTGTGTGTCTTTGGGCCGGACTCCTGCATTCTCCTTTCAGCCTTTGAGACAAAGCTTGTATATCCTTAAAATCTTCTTTAGTAAGGTTTTTATATCCCATTCCAGTATCACCTTCGAATACCTTTAAAGTATCGTTTGGCTCATTTGGGAAGAAATGGTCTTTTACTTTTTGAACTATCCCATGAAATCCATTAACCTCTGCGCCATAAATGTGCACTCGTTTATTTTCAGATTTGTTTGCGTTATATGCCCTTAGCCAATCCAACTCTTTCTTATTCGTTACCACAGGCTGAAGCCCTCCCATTAATGCTATGGTATCGGCCTTACAGTTAATGTAAGCATCCACTTGTTCGGCCGCTATAATATCTCCTTCATCAATAATTGCCTTGTAACCCATTTCTTGTACTAAAAAGCGTACGAGTCTTTGTCGGTACATATCATATAAAGGGGTACCGTGTGTGCTCTCTCCAATCCCGACGACCGAAGCTCCTTTTGCTACTTCTTTTAAAAAATCTATATCATCAAAGCTGTCATTGGGACTTACAGTTGTGATAGGCTTGATAATTGAATTCAACCCGTTAATAATTTCAGCACGATTCTGGCAAAGCACTTTGGTTGGTCCAAAAGAAGCAAATATTAATAAAGTAACATAGAGTTTCATATCGAAGCCTGTCTTTGTTTATATGTTGATGTTAACAAAAAACTCGGATGGCATTGCCTGCAACTCGCTGATTTGCACAGATTATAAAACCACTTCTGCGTTTATCCCTGTCTTTGCCAGCAGGCAGGTGCGCAATCTGCGGTAAATAATAACGAGGTATTTTATACTTAACTTTAACTTTTAACTTTACACTACCTACTTCAATGGCCGGATCCATATATTCCGAAAACTTACCTTATGGTGGTGATCCTGCAATTTAATGGGCGCGGGGCCATGAACATAGTAATAAGGATGACCTACATAAAGGGTAACTCCTTTGAGTACCGAATGATTCTGAATCAACACGCCATTCTGAAAAGCGGTAAGCGTGGCAGGGCGTTTTAAAGTGCTGTCTGCATTAAAGCGGGGGGCCATCCAAACCACATCATAGGTTTGCCATTCTCCGGCGGGTTTGCAGGCATTTACCAGTGGTGGATATTGCTTGTAGATGCTTCCTGCCTGCCCGTTGGTGTAAGTTTCACTTTCGTAAGAATTGAGGATTTGCAGTTCATAACCATCATCTCCTTTTCCGAGGGAAGCCAAAAAGAGGCCGCTGTTTCCGTGGTCTTGGCCTTTTTTATCCGGTTCAACAGGCTCTCTGAATTCCAAATGAAGCTGATAATCCTGAAATTTTTGCCGGGTTTGAATATTTCCGGCGCCGGGTTTTACCGTAAAGACGCCATCATGAACGGTCCAGGCGGCAGCTTTACTGGTGTCATTTGTTTCTACCCATCCATCCAAATCCTTTCCGTCGAATAACACAACGGCATCGGACGGGGCTGCGCTGTTGACTTTCCCGGGCGTAACCACGGGAGGAACGGGCTTATAGAACTCTGTTTGCTCATGAGTCATGGTGTCGTTCTCCGGAGGTGCTCCCATCTGGAAAGTATCCGTAACGGGTGTGCTGGCAGATGTTTCTGCAGTTTTGTGGTTGTTTTGTGGTTGGCTCTGGCAGGCGGCAAGACTAAACAAGGAGGCCCCCAGCAGGTAGATAGCTGTCTTCTTCATAAAAGATGATTAAATGATTTTTTGTCCCGTAAATTTACTTTTTTTCTACAGAAAAGTAAAAAACTATTCAGACAAAGGCCGGATCCAGATATTTCTAAAACTGACTAAGTGGCCGTGATCCTGCAATTGAAGCGGCAGTGGGCCATGTTTTTCATAATAATGTTTCCCAACATAAAGGGTCTTCCCTTGTATGGCTACATGATCCTGAATCAGCACCCCATTTTGCAACACGGTAAAATAGGCCGGTTTTTCTACTTTTCCATCCTTGCTAAATACAGGCGCCCGGTAAATGATGTCGTAAGATTGCCATTCTCCCGGCTTTTTGGAGACATTCACCAAAGGAGGCGAATCTTTATAAATACTGCCTGCTTCCCCGTTCACGTAAGTCTTGCTGTTGTATGAATCCAGTATCTGAAGTTCGTACTGGCTTTGTAAAAAGACCCCGCTGTTTCCCCTGTCCTGGCCTTTTCCATTGGCGGGATAAGGGGTGCGCCATTCAATATGCAACTGACAATCGCCAAAAGATTGTTTTGTCTGAATGGCTCCGGTTCCCGGTTTTACAGTAAGAACCCCCTCTTTCACCGTCCATTGAACCGGACCCCCATCTTGTACCATTTCCCATTTATCCAGGTTTTTCCCATCAAAAAGAATGGTGGCATCCGAAGGGGCGGCGTTGCTGCTTTCCCCCGGCGTTACCATGGGAGGCGTAGGTTCATAATATTCCGTTTGCTGAGGCTTCATCGTTTTATTAACCGCCGGTTCGCTGGATAAATATTGTGCGGATACTACACCGCTAAGACCTAAGCAAAAGAAGATAATTCCTGGTTTTTTAAGCATGAAATGGTATTTTAAGAATTGATGGAAAGCATAGAAACCATAAAGGTAGTCTAAAAACTTTTTATTCAAAACGAGTCTTCCTCTCCTTCAGGTCCTAAATTCAAGTTCATGATGGTGTTCAGCAAATCACCAAATTCCAGTTCTTTTTCCATTACCTTCTTGCTGATTAAAGAATAGGCAGCAAGCCCGTGCAGGACAAATTCTTTCAGTAGGTCGGCATCCTGCCCTCGGGCACGTTTAAAACGCGAATGAATCAACTCTTTCAATCCAGTTACCTTTTCGAGCTCTGTGGCACGCTTTTTCTCCGGCATATCCTGAGAAAGTTGAATCCTGTTTCCTTTTTCAAACCATTGAATAATGGTGGTGTAAGGATTGTGTTGTTGCACCTGTTGCTTTCGCTTTTTGAAAAGATCGGGATTGGGAAAGTATTCTACAAACTGGGTACGAATGGCTTTATCCAGCAGGTTGAGCGCTACCTGCATAGGGCCTTCCTGTTCACCCTCGTAAACGAGTTCTATTTTCCCTGTGATAGCGGGGATGATCCCCAACAAATCGGAAACCCATACCTGTCCTTTTTTTTCCTTATTAATAATCAAACGGCGTTCGGCAGCGCTGATGGCATTTTCATAAGCCGCGATGGACAAACGGGCAGAAACACCACTCTTAGCATCTATAAATTCACTGTTTCGGGCTTCAAAAGCCACCTGTTCTATCAATCTTTTTATCAGATCGGGTACTTCAATCCGCTTTGTTTGTTCGGGTATAGCCTGGGCCTCCTGGTGGGTAATTTCAAGAGCAACGTCCAGAGACTTGGGATAATGTGTAATGATTTGGCTTTCTATCCTGTCTTTTAACGGGGTAACGATGGAACCTCTATTAGTATAATCTTCCGGATTGGCAGTAAAGACGAATAAAATATCCAGCGGCATTCTTAATTTAAACCCCCGGATTTGAATGTCACCTTCCTGCAAAATATTAAATAAAGCCACCTGAATCCGAGCCTGCAAATCAGGAAGCTCATTAATTACGAATATGCTTCTATTGGAACGGGGAATAATTCCGAAATGCAACACCCGCTCATCCGCAAAACTTAAATGCAGGTTGGCCGCTTTGATCGGATCAATATCGCCGATCAGGTCAGCCACCGTAACGTCCGGGGTAGCCAGTTTCTCTCCATAACGTTCGCTTCTGTGAATCCATTCAACGGGGGTCTCCTCCCCTGCTTCTTCGAGAAGCCGACGCCCATAACCGGAAACGGGGTCCAATGGATCGTCATTGATTTCAGAACCTTTCACAATGGGAATGTATTCATCCAGCAAATCCGTCATCTGCCGGGCCATACGGGTTTTGGCCTGCCCCCGCAATCCCAAAAACAAAATATTATGCCGGGAGAGCAGGGCCCGCTCCACATCCGGTATGACTGTATCTTCATACCCCAATATCCCGGGAAAAGGGGGTTCCCCGGTTTTCAATTTTTTAATCAGGTTATCACGCACCTCTGCTTTGATAGACTTAGAGACATAACCAGAAGCTCTAAGTTCACCGATAGTTTGAGGTAAATTTATTACATTATTCTTCTTATATTTCATCCGTTTATTCTTTTTTTTAAAACAAATCTATCTTAGGTTCTTTCTTTTATTTTGTTCAAAATCATAAAACACAAACTGCCCCAGTTGATCCAGAGAAGAAAAGAAAGCTTTCCCATTGTTGGTTTCTGTAAATTCTCTTACAAAGCGTTGCAACCAGGGGTCTGCCGTTACCATGAAGGTGGTTATCGGAATTTTTAATTTCCGGCATTGGGCAGCCAGGTTAAGGGTACGGTTAAGAATCTTGTGATCCAGACCAAAGGCATTCTTATAATACCGGTTCCCGATTTTCAGGCAGGTGGGCTTCCCATCCGTAATCATAAAGATTTGTTTATTGGGGTTTTTCCTGTGTCTTAATATATTCATGGCCAGTTCCAGTCCGGCAACGGTGTTGGTATGATAAGGCCCTACTTTAAGGTATGGGATATCTTTTACTTCAATACGCCAGGCATCATTGCCAAAAACGATCAAATCCAGGGTATCTTTGGGATACTTGGTCAAAATCAGCTCACTCAATGCCATAGCCGTTTTTTTTGCCGGGGTAATGCGGTCTTCCCCATACAGGATCATGGAATGGGAGATGTCAATCATTAAAACGGTAGAGGTCTGCGCTTTAAAATCAGTTTCCCTGATCTCCAGGTCATCCTGTCCCATCTGGAAACTTTCTATTCCATGATTTATCTGTGCATTCTTTATAGAGTTGGTAAAATCTATTTGTTCTATGGCATCTCCAAATTGATAGGGTCTGGAATCTGCATTGGGTTCATCTCCTCTTCCGGGAATGAAGGTGGCGTGATCGCCCGGAGCCGTTTTCTTTAATTTCCCGAAGATTTCTTCCAGGGCGCTCTTGCGAATGGTCTGTTCTGTCTTGGGGGTAATTTCAAAACCACCCGTAGCCCTGTTTTTATCCAGGTATCCTTTTTCTTCCAATTCATTGATAAAATCTCCTACCCCGTAATCCGGCTCATCCAGGTCATAGGCATTAGTCAGTTCTGTAAGCCAGTGAAGAGCTTCCTCCGCATCGCCACTCGTATATTCAAGAAGCTGAAGAAACAAGTCCAATAACTGCTCAAATGGCGTTTTCTTCCCTTTTCGCGGCTCGTATTTAGAAAATAAAAAACTACTCATCATTAAAACTTTTGTCAAGTTACAATAAAAATACCAAAATCAAGGGATTCTTTTTATCTTGCCTCCCTACTATAAAACCATTCAAATTAAACAGTTATTTACATGAGAAGTTTAATGAGCTTTACTCTTTTAGCAGCGCTTGCTACCGGCTTTTTTTCCTGCAATTCCCCATCTTCAAATTCTTCACAGCCACTCACTCGTGAAGACCTGGGCTGGAAATTGGGAACTCAGGCTTACACCTTCAGGAAATTTACCTTTTTTGAGGCCGTTGACAAAACCAAAGAATTGGGGCTGCATTATATAGAGGCCTATCCAGGACAACAGATCGGTGGCGAACTGACGGGCGGCATGAATTATGATATAGACAGTAGTACCCGTCAAAAGATAAAAGATTATCTGAAAAAACAGGATGTAGCGCTCATGGCCTTCGGGGTAGTTGTTCCTAAAACACCTGCCGGATGGGATTCTCTCTTTGCTTTTGCAAAAGATATGGGAATTTCTAACATCGTTTCCGAACCGGCCCCGGAGCGATTACCTGAAATTTCGCAACTTTGTGATCAATACAAAATAAACGTAGCTATCCATGATCATCCCAAGCCCTCACATTACTGGAGTCCGGATACCCTGCTGGCTGCTATTAACGGCCTGAGCAACAGGATAGGCTCTTGTGCCGATGTGGGCCATTGGGTACGTTCCGGTCTGAATGCGGTTGAATGCCTGAAAAAACTGGAAGGCCGCATTATAGAATTGCATTTCAAAGATATTTCTTCCAAAGCTCCCGAGGCAGAAGATACAATATGGGGAACCGGGGCAATGGACATCCCGGGGATGCTTCAGGAATTGCAACGTCAGCATTTCAAAGGATTATTTTCCATTGAATACGAATCTGATCCGGAAGATAACATGGGTCAAATTAAAAAAGGTATCCAGTACTTTGATACAGAAATCGGGAAACTGAAAAAGGAGTAAAATGGCGGACATATCGTATGCCCCGTCATTCCGACCGA
>CAYRBD010000014.1:0-5401 GCA_964422465.1 uncultured Chitinophagaceae bacterium | reverse complement strand
CGGGTAGAGGAATACTGAAGGCAGTTATTGTGTTTTCTCTATCTTCACCCTGCGGAGTTCCAGCAGGCTGAGTGAATTATTTACCAGCCCTTTTACCCACGGATGGATAAACATCACACTAACGTCATAATATAACGGTACCACAGGTGCATATTTAAGAACAATATTATCCATTTCATGATATAATTGATAGCGTACTGAATCCTCTTCCTCTGAAATAGCTTTTTCATAAAGGCGATCAAATTCAGAATTAGAGAATCGGCTGTAGTTGGGGGGCGCTGGATTTTTGGAGTAAAAACAAGCCAGAAAACTTTCAGCATCAGGATAATCAGCAATCCAGTCGGCTCTGAAAAAAGGGGCTTGGGATTTGGCAGCCATCTCCCGCAACATTCCTCCCTGCTGAATATTTACATTGGCTACGATCCCAATTTGCCGCAATTGTCCGGCTACCAGGTTGGTAATATCTGCATATTCCTCTGTAGAATATAATGTTATCGGTGGCAAACCTTCTCCATTCGGAAATCCGGCTCCTGCCAGAAGCCGGCTCGCCTTTCTGGGGTCGTAGCGATACCCGTGTACTTTTGACGTGTCATAGGCGGGCAGGCCATCCGGAACAAAACCGCCGTAAGCAGGGACCACCAGGTTATTTTTTAAATACATGGCTATTTTTTCACGATCGAATCCATAATTGACCGCCAGGCGAAATTTTCTTAGCCGGATAGGGGAATTCTTTATCAGGGGGTTGGTCGTGTCCACTAAAAACCCAAGGTATTCTACATTCAGGTAGGGCTTTTTCAGCATGATAACTTTGTCTCTGAAATCAGGTTGAAGTTTTCCGGATTTGGTGAGGATTTCATCCTTATAGGATACGTCCACATCACTCAAAAAGTCCAGTTGGCCCTGTACAAACATCAGAAATTCAGTAACTTTACTGCTGATAAAGTGAAATTGGATTGCATCCAGATAAGGCAATCGGTTTCCCGCGCTGTCCCGCTCAAAATAATGAGGATTTCTGACCAGGGTGAGGGATTGGCCTTCATTCCAGTATTTTAATTGAAAGGGGCCGGTACCACAAGGGTGTTCCCGGAAATCTTTCCCATATTTTTCTACGACCTCATGAGGCACAACAGAGCAATAAGGCATGGTGAGGATACCCAAAATGGGATGAAACGGACGAAAAAGCCGCAACTGAAAGGTGGAATCATTGAGGGAAACAAACCCGGTATCGGCATCCACTTTGCCATTGAATATCCACGCCCCGGCAGAAGCCGTTTGAGGATCCATAATCCGTTTAAAGCTATAGACCACATCAGAAGCCGTCATCTTTCTGCCCTTTCCATTAGGGAAAACGGGATTATCCTGAAAATAAACATCCGTACGCAAGTGGAAAGTAAGGACCCTTCCGCTGTCTTTTATCTCCCAACTTTTGGCTAGCGAAGGGATGAGGTGCAACTCGCTGTCCGTTTGTACCAGGGTATTATAAATCTGATGATCCACCCAAATAACAGTTTTGCTTTTTGCAAAGGCCGGATCGGTAGTCTCAAGACCCTCGGACATATTAAGACGAAAAACCATTGCATTCAGATGGGATGCCTGACGGCAACTATTTAGAAAAAAACTGATGACTATAACAGCCGGAAAGACAAATTTTAGCGTTTTTGCTTTGTATTCCATTTAAAGTTTTTTGAAAATCATTACCTTCCCCCCCCAATCCTGTAAATGAAAACTGATGAAAACAGCCTCTTTACTCCTTTTGCTTTTTTTATTCCAGTATTTTGCTGAGGCACAAGATAAGACAAGTGGGTTATTTCACCATACCTCCAGTAAATTTACACATGCCGACACGCTTCGTGGGAGCAATACCCCTCAACGGGCCTGGTGGGATGTGACCTACTATAATCTGCATGTAAAAATACAACCGAAAGACAGCAGCATTTCGGGATTCAATGCCATAACTTATTGGGTAAGAAAACCTGCTTATACCAATACCGCCGGTCAGCCGGAAATGCAAATTGACCTGATGACCCCGCTTCAAATAGACAGTATTGTTCAGGATGGAAAAAGGCTTTCGTTTCGCAGGGATGGGAATGCTTTTTTTGTAACCTTAGACAAAAAGCAGCCGGTTAACACCCTCCGGGAAATGAAAGTGTATTATCATGGCCGGCCACGGGTAGCGGTAAATCCACCTTGGGACGGAGGCTTCATCTGGAAAAAAGATTCTTTGGGTCATGACTGGATTGCCACAGCCTGTCAGGGGGTAGGCGCCAGCATCTGGTGGCCGAATAAAGATTATCAGGGGGATGAACCGGATAGCCAGCGCATTGTCATTACCGTACCTAATCCGATAAGGGATATTTCCAACGGGCGACTGAAAAAGAAAACCGACAACGGGGATGGAACCACCACCTATGACTGGTTTGTAGATAATCCCATTAACAATTATGATGTGGCTGTAAATGCGGCTGTTTATGCTCACTTTAAAGATACCTTCCCGGGAGTAGAAGGCCCCCTGACCCTGAACTATTATGTACTCCCTTACCATTTGCAAAAAGCAAAAAAACAATTTCAACAGGCTAAGACGATGTTAAAATGTTTTGAATATTGGTTCGGTCCTTACCCCTGGTATAAAGATGGATACAAACTGGTTGAAGCTCCGCATCTGGGGATGGAGCACCAAAGTTGTGTGGCTTATGGCAATCATTTTGAAAATGGATACCTGGGGCGCGACCTGTCACATACGGGATGGGGACTCAAATGGGATTTCATCATTGTGCATGAAAGCGCTCACGAATGGTTTGGAAATAACATTACTACGAAGGACCTGGCAGATATGTGGGTGCATGAAAGCTTTGCGAATTATGCAGAAGCTCTTTATACCGAGTATCTTTTTGGCCGTAAAGCCGGCGATGCCTACTGCCGGGGAACCCGCCAGAATATCTTAAATGACAGACCCATAATCGGACACTATGGTGTAAACCAGGAAGGCTCGGGAGACATGTATTATAAAGGAGGAAACATGCTGCTGTCCATCAGAGAAATTATTAATGATGATCAAAAATTCCGACAAATCTTACGTGGACTAAATAAGACTTTCCGCCACCAGACCGTTACGGGCAGGCAAATAGAAACGTATATCAATCAGGTTTCCGGAATTAATTTTGACAAAGTATTTCAACAGTACCTGACAACGACAAAGGTCCCTCATTTTGAATATTACTTCAAAAATAATACCCTCTATTACCGCTGGGCCAACGTTGTCCCTGGTTTTGATATGCCCCTGCAAGTGACACTTCAAAAAGATTCCATGCGCTTTATTCACCCTACAGAAAAATGGAAGAGCAAGCCGGTCTCTCCTGATGAGATCACGAATTTTAGTATAAATAAAAATTTTTATGTAAAGGCAATGAATACAAAAGGAAATCATTGATCCGCCTTGCAAAACAAATAGCTTTTTTACAACAACCCTGCTACTATCTTATCAATCGGCAGCGTTACCGATTCCTTTGTAAACTCTCTTAACGGAATCATTCTGAAGGATTGCTTTTCACCATGTGCAGAATCAAAATCAAAAGGTTTATGGCTGATCCGAACTTTAAAGGGCTCGAGAATTTTTACTGAATAATAAATACTGACAACCTGGCTGCCATCGCCAAATCCGGATCTCTGATAAAAGTCCGTGGTGTAGAGATGCTCTTCAGTTTCAATCTTTTGATGAAGTTCTTCCTGCCACTCCCGAATGAGACAATCCCGGGTTCCTTCTCCTTCTTCCAGACCCCCACCGGGAAATTTAGTAATAAATTTTTCTTTTACATATTCGTCACTCACTAAGACCTTCTGATTCTCAATATAAATACCATAAACGCGTATATTAAACATGGATTCAATTTCCCGTAAATTACTCCAATCTGTCTTATTTATCAAAATTTTAGGGCACTTTATCCCGACCCCAATGGCATTCCACCTATTATTCCTTATATTTGCTACTATATTTTAATCTATAAAAAAATAGCGGTTATATGAGCGATATAAAAACAAAATTTAAAACTAAATCGGAGAAACTTGCTAAAGAAATCAAAAAGATCCTTTCAGAACATGGAGATAAGGAAATAGACCGCATTAAGGTATCTCAGTTGTATCAGGGCATGCGGGGCATGCCGGGTTTGGTATCAGAAACTTCTTTGCTGGACCCCATTAACGGAATCCGCTTTCGTGGGTTTTCGATTCCCGAATTAAGAGAAAAGTTGCCAAAAGCTCCCGGAGGATCAGAGCCGCTGCCCGAAGGGCTGTTTTATTTGATGCTCATAGGAGAATTACCTTCCGAACAGGATGCCACCGATATCTCAAATGCTTTTGGCCGACGCTCTCAAATTCCAAGACATGTGTTTAATTCAATTGATAAACTGCCGCGGGAAACCCATCCCATGACCCAGTTTGTTATTGGAATCATGGCCATGCAAACGGAATCCGTCTTTGCCAGAGCCTATAAAAAAGGCATCAGCAAACACGACTATTGGAGTTATACTTATGAAGATGTCATGAATCTGGTAGCCCGTTTACCACGGCTGGCCGCCTATATCTATCGTCGCAAATATCGGGATGGAGAACATATTGAACCGGATCCATCCCTTGACTGGGCAGGGAATTTTGGCCACATGCTGGGCTATGACGAGGAAGAATTTCTTGAACTGATGCGTCTATATACCACCATTCACGCCGACCATGAGGGCGGAAACGTAAGTGCCCATACCACCCACCTGGTAGGTTCTGCACTAAGTGATCCTTATCTGGCCTTTGCCGCCGGAATGAATGGCCTGGCAGGCCCTCTGCATGGGTTAGCCAATCAGGAAGTGATTCGCTGGATAGACAAAATGCGGGATGAACTTGGAGAAGGACTGCCTACCAAAGAACAAATTGAAGAATATGTTCGACAGACACTGGATGAGGGAAAAGTAATTCCTGGCTACGGCCATGCCGTACTGCGCCAGACCGATCCCCGTTTTACGGCACAGATGGAGTTTGCTAAAAAGCATCTGCCTAACGATGAACTGGTGAATACCGTTTGGCGTATTTATGAAGTGGTTCCCGGCATCCTGAAAGATCTGGGAAAAGTAAAAAATCCCTGGCCAAATGTAGATGCACATTCCGGCTCGCTACTGGTTCATTTTGGTTTGAAGGAATATGAATTTTACACCGTATTATTCGGCGTATCTCGTGCCTTGGGTGTTTTGGCTTCTCTTTGTTGGGATCGGGCACTGGGTTTACCGATTGAGCGGCCGAAATCACTGACCACAAAGCGAATCAAGGAGATTATTGCGGGAGATAAAAAATAAAAAAGTCCTTGTAAATAATTGATTTACAAGGACTTATGTGCCCGAGACTGGATTCGAACCAGCACACCGTT
>CAYRBD010000013.1:30392-46021 GCA_964422465.1 uncultured Chitinophagaceae bacterium | reverse complement strand
CTCTTTTTCTTTTGCTCAGGAAAAAAATGATTATGTCCCTCCAAAGGATTCCTTAGTTCAACAAAAGCTCAATCATTGGCAAGACCTAAAATTTGGGTTAATGATGCATTGGGGAGCCTATAGCCAGTGGGGGGTAGTCGAAAGTTGGAGCATCTGTCCGGAAGATGAAGGATGGACTCAAAGACATGGACATGGGTCCGAAAACTATTTTACCTATCTGAAAAACTATGAAAACTTATTAAAGACCTTTAATCCGGTAAATTTTAATCCGGATAAATGGGCCGATGCAGCAAAAGAAGCAGGGATGCAATATGTGGTTTTTACAACCAAACATCATGACGGCTTTTGCATGTTTGATACCCATCAAACGGATTATAAAATTACCAGTAAGGCGGATCCCTTTCACACCAATCCAAAAGCAAATGTGACCAAAGAAGTGTTTAACGCTTTTCGAAAAGACCATTTCTTCATCGGTGCTTATTTTTCCAAGCCGGACTGGCATTCCCCCGATTTCTGGTGGCCTTATTTCCCTCCCTTGGATCGTTTCCCCAATTATGACGAGGCTAAATATCCTGACCGTTGGCAGAGGTTTAAAGACTTCACTTATAACCAAATCCATGAACTACTGGGAGGTGATTATGGCAAAGTGGATATCTTATGGCTCGATGGCGGCTGGGTTCGCCCCCATTCCGATTCTGAAATAAAAGCACATCCCCGGAGAAATGATGATGTAGATATGGCTCGTATTGCAAAAATGGCCAGGCAAAATCAACCCGGTATCCTGATGGTGGATCGTTCTGTAGGCGGATTATATGAAAATTATCGCACGCCCGAACAACAGGTTCCCGACCATGTACTTTCTTATCCCTGGGAAACCTGTATGACCATGGGAACTTCCTGGAGTTATAAACCAAATGACCACTATAAATCTGCGGATAAGCTCATTAAATTGCTGGTAAAGATTGTGGCTTACGGTGGGAATTTCTTACTGAACATTGGCCCGGATGGTAAAGGAGACTGGGACCCGGTGGCTTATGAAAGGCTGAAGGAAATCGGCAACTGGATGAAGATAAACAAGGAAGGAATTTACGCAACCAGACCCCTCCCTCCCTTTCACGAAGGAAATCTTTATTTTACTCAAAAAAAGGATCATTCTGCAATCTATGCATTTTATGCTCCCGATAAAGAGAGCAATGTATTACCTGCTCAAATCCACCTTTCAAAAATTAAGGCCCCGGGGCACGATAAAATTCATTTGCTGGGATATCCCAAGCCGTTAAAATGGAAAACAGATGGAGAAGGGATAACCATATTTATACCTAAACAACTGCAGCAAAATCCACCCGGTGAACATGTATGGACTTTCAAATGGAATAACAATCTTTAATTTTATCATGAAAAAATATCTTTTGCTCATCTTGTTGCTTCTAAGCTGTACGACTGCATTTTCCCAAACAATCCCATCTTACAAAAACCCTCATCTTCCCCCGGAGGTAAGAGCAAAAGATTTACTTAAACGGATGACACCTAAAGAAAAGTTTTTTCAACTCTTTATGGTTCCGGGTGGTTTGGATAACCGTACCGGCGATAAGTACAAAAATGGCCTCTTTGGCTTGCAAGTCAGCGCCACGGCAAAAGGGGATGATGCGGGACAGATGCTTCATTACAACACAACAGATAATGCCTTGCAATTTGCCCAAAAGCTCAATACCATTCAAAAGTTTTTTGTTGAAAAAACACGCTTGGGCATACCTGTTATCTTTTTTGATGAAGCCTTACACGGATTAGTCCGCAGCGATGCCACAGTTTATCCACAGGCTATTGGCCTGGCGGCTACTTTTGATACCGATCTCATGCATAAAGTAGCGCATTCCATAGCAAGAGAAACCAAAGCAAGAGGGGTAAGACAAGTTCTCTCCCCTGTCATTAACCTGGCCAGCGATGTACGCTGGGGCAGAATAGAAGAAACGTATGGCGAAGACCCTTTCTTATCTTCCGAAATGGCGATAGCTTTTGTTAACGAATTTGAGAAAAAAGACATTATCGCAACGCCTAAACACTTCGTTGCCAACATTGGTGATGGAGGTAGAGACAGCTACCCCATTTATTATAACGAAAGACATTTGGAAGAATATCATTTCCCTCCCTTTAAAGCTGCTTTCAAACAGGCAGGTGCTCAATCCGTAATGACGGCATATAATTCTTTAAATGGCAGTTCTTGTGCCTCTAATAACTGGTTGCTACAAAAGAAATTAAAAGGGGACTGGGGTTTTAAGGGCTTTGTCATTTCCGATGCCAATGCAGTGGGCGGTGATGTAGTACTGCTTCACACGGCAAAAAATTCTGCAGATGCTGCCATGCATGCCATAAACGGAGGCCTGGATGTTATTTTTCAAACCAATTATAATCATTATCGGGCTCTGATTCCCCACTTTTTAGATGGAAGAATAGATACCAACAGAATCAATGATGCGGTATTCAGAGTTTTAAGAGCCAAATTTAAACTTGGGCTTTTTGACCATCCTTATGTTTCAGAAGAAGAAGCACGAAAGATAATGCAGGATTCAACCGATAAAAGAATTGCAAAACAGGCAGCACAGGAGTCTATCGTATTATTAAAAAATTCACATGAGATACTTCCCCTAAAAGATAATATTCATCATATAGCAGTAATAGGCCAAGATGCCGATTCTATACGGCTTGGAGATTATAGCGGTCCAGGGAAAGACGCTGTAAGCATCTTGGAAGGTATCAAAGCAGAAGCGAAAAGAAATAACATCAAAGTGTCGTACACTCTCGGAACAAGGATACTTGACAACCCTTATAATGTAGTACCGTCCGTTTATCTAAAGGACTTACAAAATAAGGAAGGACTGACCGCCTCTTATTACAATAACATTCATTTATCAGGTAGTCCTGCCATAGAAAAAACAGTAAAGGATATTGATTTCTTATGGACCCTATCTCTACCTGACCGGACAATAACAACTAACTTCTATTCTGCCAGATGGGAGGGAACCATTCACAGCCCCAAGACAGGACAATTTAAAATAGGCCTGGAAGGAGATGATGGTTTCAGACTTTATATCAACAATAAATTATTGATTGATAATTGGAAAAAAGTGTCATACAGCAAAAGGTTGGTTAATTTTTATTTTGAAAAGGGGAAATCGTATAACATCAAAGTGGAATTTTTCGAACCGGCAAGAAATGGAAGACTCAAATTGATTTGGAATGCAAATGTAGAGGATAATTGGAAAAGTAAGATAAAACAGGCTGTAAACATTGTAAAACAATCCGATATAGCGATTATTACAGCCGGTATTCACGAAGGCGAGTTCCAGGATCGGGCATTCCTTTCTTTACCCGGTCACCAGGAACAACTGATCAATGCAATAGCAAAAACAGGAAAACCCATAATTGTGATATTAGTAGGTGGCAGTGCTATTACCATGAGCAACTGGCTGGGCAACGTAGATGCGGTATTAGATGCCTGGTATCCCGGAGAACAAGGAGGAAATGCTGTCGCCGACGTATTATTCGGAAAGTATAATCCTGCAGGAAGGTTACCCATCACTTTCCCAATAAGCGAAGGACAACTCCCATTAGTTTATAATCATAAACCCACGGGAAGAGCCGATTACTATTATGATTTAAGCGGCTTTCCCCTGTTCCCTTTCGGTCATGGCTTAAGCTATACTACTTTCAAATACAGCAACCTGCATTTATCAAAAGGAAAGATCGACAAGCGTGATTCCATCACCGCAACTTTTACCATTACAAATACCGGGAAAATGGCAGGGGACGAAGTCATCCAGCTTTACATTCATGACCTAATCGCCTCCGTAACACAACCTATCATGCAACTGAAGGGGTTTCAGCGTATTCATTTGGAAGCCGGTTCATCCAAAGAAATCAGTTTTTCAATTACCCCGAGGATGCTCAGCATGCTGGATAAAAATCTCCAGAAGGTAGTAGAACCGGGAGATTTTGATATCATGATCGGCGCTTCCTCAAGAGATATAAGGCTAAAAAAGATGGTAACAGTGGAATAAAAAACCAGAAACAGCCTCCTTTTTTCATAGTTTTTTTAATTTCTTTTGGTCATTACGAAAATGTTCGTATGTTTGCCTACGAAATCGTTCGTAAAATGAAAAAAGTAAAACCGACAGAAGGGGAATTGGAGATTCTGCGTGTCCTGTGGGACAAAGGAGCAGCCACCGTTCGTGAAGTACATGAAACCCTGGCCGAAAATAAGAAATCAGGTTATACCACCACTTTAAAACTGATGCAGATCATGCACGAGAAAGGATTAGTAAAAAGAGATACTTCTGCCCGTTCTCATGTGTATAAGGCTGTTTTATCCGAAAATAAAGTACAAAAGCTCGTACTGGACCAGTTAATACACACCTTATTTGGCGGTTCTTCCTCTTCCCTGGTCATGCAGGCCCTGGGACACCATAAGGCTTCGCCCGAAGAAATTAAGGCTATTAAGGCTTATTTACAGGATATGGAGGGAGAGAGCGAAAAGGCGATAGGGCGAGGGGCGACAGGGAGGTAATAAAAGTTTTTAATCGTTCTAAAGAATAAAATTTCAGGTTATGTCATTTACCATTTCTTCCTTCATCAATGTTTTAGGATGGACGCTTATTCATTCCTTATGGCAGGGAGCTATTCTCTTTCTGCTACTGAAAGCAGTACTTCTGTATATGAAAAACAGTCCTGCCCGCGTGCGATACGGCTTGTCCTGTTTTGCACTGGCCGGTATCTTTATTTTCTCTGTTTTTACCTTTTATTACCAGTGGGAACGTGTTTCTTCCTTTGTACAGACGACTTCCATTACGGGCAATGCGGCTACAAACGGAATCGTAATGCACTGGGAAAACTTTTCTTCTGCACCGCTAAAAGAGAATTTTAAAGGCGATTGGGCCTTGATTTTGGTTACCTTATACGCTGCCGGACTTCTTTTCTTTATGGGAAGAGCAATACGGGATATGTATCTCCTGAAAAGGATCAGGAATACAGGAAAAAAAACCTTTGATCCGGCATGGGAAAACTACCTGGCCCAACTTGCCCATGTATGGAAGATTCCCCAAAAGATGGGCTTATATCTTTCGAAAAAAGTGGATGTTCCGGTAGTTATCGGCTACTTCAAACCGGTAATTTATTTACCCTTCAGCCTTGCCAATACGCTGCCTCCGGAACAGATAGAAACCATCTTGCTGCACGAACTGGCCCATATCAAACGGGCCGATTTCCTGGTCAATATACTACAAACCCTAGTAGAAACCTTACTTTTCTTTAACCCCTTTGTATGGGCTGTTTCCAAACTGATACGCGAAGAAAGGGAACTGGCCTGTGACGAACTGGTCCTTTCGGAAAAAGAACCCGGAGTATATGCAGAAAGCCTGCTGGCCTTGGAAGAAAACAGAAGAAACAAGGGAAAACTGATCCTTGCCGCAATCCATAAAAAGCAACAATTATTTTACAGAATTAAAAATATAATGGAAATGAAAACAAGAAAATTTAACACCATACAAAAATTATTGGTTTTCTTATTTATCATCATAACCGCTTTTTCTATTTCATGGCTGACACCGGGGAAGGAGAAACAGATCTCGTCCATAGATAAAACACAAAATGTTTCTATAGCTTCAACCCATTTTCCTGCTAAAGACACCACCCTGCCGCCACCCCCTATCCCACCCAAACCAGCTCCGGTTTCCACTCCTCCCGCTCCGCCGGCAAGTTTGCAAAACAGACCACCCGTTCCACCCGCCCCTCCTCATCACATGGCTTATATAGACTCTGTCCCCAAGATCATAGATTCTACCTTGTCGGTAGCAGCTATGGGAATTCAACAATATTTTAATAGTGAAGACTGGAAAAAGTATATGCAATCTATGAAAGCCTATGCTTCCTCCCTCAAACAATATTACAAAAGTGAAGACTGGCAGAAATACCAGAATCAGTTAAAAGAGTATGCCTTGCAAATAAAACAGTATTTTAACAGCAAAGATTGGCAAAAACAGCAGGAAGCCATTCAACAGCAGGCTCTGGCTTTGAAACAACAATTTAAAAGTGATGCCTGGAGGAAGCAAATGGACAGCATGCGTTATGCATTCTCTATAAACAGACCTAACACAGATTCTATCTTACGGCAGGTTAGAAGCAATATTGCCAGGCTAATCAATAAGGATACCGCGATCGTGACGGTAACAAACGGGAAAAAGAACGTTAATATCAACCGGCTGATCAACCGGCTTGATAAAGATGGCCTGTTAGAAAATGAGAACAACTATAAAATTCGTTTAGATGATCGGGGTTTGTTTATAGATGGTAAAAAACAAGCGAATATCTATTATAAAAAATACCGCTCACTCGTTGGGAAGAATACAAAAATAAAGCTCAAAAAAAGCAAGGGAACTTTAAGCAGCAGTATAAGTACGTCAGACTGATTCTGCGCAACTTTGCGTTATAGCTTACTTGTGCCGCAGAGAACCGCAGAGAGGCAGAGAACCGCAAAGTAATGAAAGACATAAGGGCAAAGAAGATAACAAATAAAAATCTCCTTTCTCTGCGAAACTTAGCGGGCCTCCGCGTAGCTCTGCGTTATTGTTTACGGGTGCCGCTAAGAACCGCAGAGAGATGAAAGTTATGAGCACAATTTGTTAAAATCAAAATGATTATTTTCATCCACCATCCCTTTATTTATCCGGCTATTTAATAGTCTATTTATTTTAGACAAGCCAACTTCAGCCTCCTTAGTCCATCTAACCCTTACTGCCATTTATCAAATTTTCTCATAATTTCTTCATGGTTAGTTGTCCTACTATCAACTGCCTACCGCTTCTCATACTGCTCCTGATAATACGCCTTATAAGCTCCACTATTCACATTACTTAACCATTCCTCGTGACTAAGATACCATTCCACCGTATTTTCCAGTCCTTCTTCAAAGGTAACCGAAGGACTCCAGCCCAGCGTTTTATTTATTTTAGAAGCATCAATGGCATAGCGCTTATCATGTCCGGCCCGGTCTTTTACGAAAGTAATTAATTTGGCAGAAGCACCTTCTGCCCTCCCCAGTTTTTGATCCATTATCTTGCATAGCAAATGGATCAGGTCAATGTTTTTCCATTCATTGAAACCACCAATGTTATAGGTTTCTCCGAGCTTTCCTTTATGAAAAATATCATCAATAGCACGGGCATGGTCGTCCACCCAGAGCCAGTCCCTGATGTTATCTCCTTTCCCATAAACGGGTACAGGTTTATTTGTTTTTATATTATGAATAGCTAAGGGGATCAGTTTCTCGGGAAATTGACAGGCGCCGTAGTTATTGGAACAATTAGAAAGAACCACCGGCAGATCAAAAGTATGGTAATAGGCTCTGACCAAATGATCAGAGGAAGCCTTAGAAGCCGAATAGGGGGAACGGGGATCGTACCGGGTTTCTTCAGTAAAAAAACCATCTTCCCCTAAAGAACCATATACCTCATCCGTGGACACATGGTAAAAAAGTTTCCTATTCGTATCGCTCTTCCAATAGGTACGGCAGGCATTCAGCAGGTTTCCGGTACCGAGTACATTTGTTTTTACAAAAGCCAGCGGATCCAAAATAGAGCGGTCCACATGGCTTTCAGCAGCCAGGTGGATAACTGCATCAAAATGATATTGTTCAAAAAGATTCTCTAATTTTTTATTATCCGTAATATCTCCTTTTTCAAATACGTAGTTATCTTTTTCTTCAATATCCCGGATGTTTTCAAGATTGCCGGCATACGTCAAAGCATCCAGGTTTACAATTTTATAATCCGGGTACTTGTTTACAAACAAACGAACTACATGAGAGCCTATAAAACCGGCTCCTCCGGTTATGAGTATGGTCTTTCCCATTTCAAACTATTTTATATGGTTTCAAAAAAATCTTTAACAGCAGTTGTAATATATTCCAGTTGTTCTTCCTCCAGTTCCGTATGCATGGGCAGAGAAAGGACTTCTTTCTTTAACTGATCCGTAACGGGAAGGTTTTGGGGGAGGCCTTTTATTCCCTCAAACATCTTTTGTTCATGAGCGGGTACCGGATAATAGATCATGGAAGGGATCTCTTTTTGAGCCAGAAATTGATGTAGCGCATCCCTTCTCCCCTCTTTCACCCGAAGGGTATATTGGTGAAAAGTATGCAAACTATAATCCGCTCTGTAGGGGATTTCCAGGCCAGATACAGCTTCTAAGGCCTGATCGTAACAGGCTGCCGCTTTTCTCCGGGCTTCAATATATTCATCTAAAAGGTCTATCTTGATATTTAAAACGGCGGCCTGCAGACTGTCCAGACGAGAATTGCATCCCACCACTTCGTGGTAATACCGCTTGCTTTGTCCGTGGTTGGCAATCCTTTCTATACGAGCCGCCAGTTGGTCGTTATTGGTAGTAATGGCTCCTCCATCCCCATAACAACCCAATGTTTTTGAAGGAAAAAAGGAAGTGCAACCTATTGCGCCAATGGCTCCGGTCTTTTGCACCTGTCCGTCCGGAAAAGTGTAGTGGCTTCCAATAGCCTGGGCATTATCTTCAATCAGGGTTAAATTATGGTCCTTTGCTAATTGCAACAGAGGCGCCATATTCGCACTTTGTCCAAACAAATGCACCGGCAGAATGACTTTCGTTTTAGGAGAGATAGCCGCTTTTACGGCCTCCGGATTCATGCAGAAAGTTCCCGGATCCACATCTACAAATACAGGCTTTAAACGCAATAAGGCTACCACTTCTGCTGTGGCAATAAAGGTAAAGGAGGGGGTTATGACCTCATCGCCGGGTTGCAAATCAAGCGCCATTAAAGCAATCTGGAGGGCATCTGTACCATTGGCACAGGGGATAACATGCTCTGCATTCAGATAATTTGCCAGTTTTTTTGAAAACTCATCCACCTGTGGGCCATGAATGAAAGCAGCCTGATCCAGAATATCCTGAAAAGAAGCAGCTATCTGAGGTTTTATTTTCTGATACTGACCGACCAGATCAACCATTCTTATGGGGCTCATATATAATTAAGTCGTTGTTATGATGCAGCAAAGATACGAATTCAGGAAAATCGTTTTCTGATCAGGGTATAAAAACGTTGTACGGTTTTATTTTCTTCCGGCCAGCCCAGCTTTATTTTTAATTCCCGATTGATCCAATATAAAGCCTCCTGCAGGTCTTTACAATCATTAATGGTTTTGATAGACCGGTTGTACAAGGATTGGTCTCCCCGGAATAATTCGTTTATAAACCCAAATTTTTCATTTAATCCTATCGCCTGATGCAAGTCTTTAATAGGTGAATTACCAAGCCTGCCGGCAATTTCTTCGCGCTCCGTTTTCAGTCGGTCATTTAGAGAAGGACGGTGTTCCGCGATCAGGTCATTGAGCTCTCTGCCCTTTTGTTTTACTTCTGGTTTCTCCACCGTCTTTTTCGCCGGCCCGGGTTGATCCCACAAGGTCCGCTGCGGGCGTTCCGCCTCCCCTGCAGGAAGAGGTTCCGGTTCTTCTACCTCCACAACTTCATTTTCCTCCTCCATGATCTGATCTGGTAATTTTTCAATAGAGGAGGGAGAAGTTTGATTTTCAGAAATAGAATTTTTCGCGTTTTGAGGAAGTGAATTTACCTCATATCCCGGTAAAATAACAGAAACTTTTCGCGTCGAATTTCTCTTGTCTTCTTCACTCTTTGCACACATCAATTCTGCATATAGCAACTTGGTATAATGCGACAATTCGCTTAATGTTGCATCTTTCTCCTTCAATTCCTGCAACTTGTCAATCAGCACTGCAACTTTTTCTTTCATTTTTTTATAGTATTGCGTTTGGATTTCTTTAGATATTAAAAATATTCCTATTTATTTGTAAAGTTATTTATTTCATTCCCGATACACAAATTTAATACCATGTTTATTGAACCGCTCATCAAAGAAGGAAAAAGAGGCTGGATAGAAGTAATATGCGGCTCCATGTTTTCCGGCAAGACGGAAGAGCTGATCCGCCGGCTGAAGCGGGCAAAGATTGCTCATCTCCGGGTAGCTATCTTCAAACCGACTGTTGACACCCGGTACGATGAAGGAAACATCGTTTCTCATGATGAAAGAGCCCTCCGATCCATAACGGTAAAGAAAGCACGGGATATTTTATCTCAATGTGAGGAAATAGAGGTTGCGGGTATTGACGAAGCTCAGTTTTTTGATGATGAGCTTCCGGAGGTATGTGATCTATTGGCCTTCCGCGGTATCCGTACCATTGTTGCCGGCCTGGATATGGATTACAAAGGAAATCCTTATGGTCCCATTCCAGACCTGCTGGCTAAAGCCGATTACATCACTAAACTCCATGCAATTTGCATGCAATGTGGCAATATTGCTACCTTTACTTACCGAAAAACCGGGGATACAGAACAATTCAAACTGGGAGAAAAAGAAATATATGAGCCGAGATGCAGAGATTGCTTTTTCAAAGCCAAAAACAAGAGGTAGAGGCGGCCGGTCATTTATAAATGATCTATATTATTTCAACTCCTTATCCAAAAATTGAATTTTTTGAAATCAACTATTTTCCCGACATTCTTGATTATTTTTGCTATCTTTATTTACAAATTTAATTTATGCATCATTCCGGTTCTGCTGATCTTCCTTTACATAAGGGACGAGTACCCTCGTGGCTTGCAGAACGAATGGTACGAATAGGCGGCGCCATCGTCTCTTCTATCGTACAATATTATGGACAAGAAGCTTTTTTATCGCGTATCAGCGATCCTTTCTGGTTTCAGTCGCTGGGCTGCGTGATGGGAATGGACTGGCATTCTTCCGGTATTACCACTTCCGTATTGGGCGCATTGAAAAAAGCGTTAAACCCTCGAGCAGGAGAGCTGGGTATCTATATTTGCGGCGGTCGGGGAAAACAGTCGCTCAAAACGCCTCTGGAACTGCAAAAAATCGGGGATAAAGAAGGACTGAATGCCGATCAGCTGGTCTATAACAGCCGGTTAACGGCAAAAGTGGATAACACAGCTTTACAAGATGGGTTTCAGCTTTATTTACACTCGTTTATTGTAACGAACAAGGGTGATTGGGCGGTAGTGCAACAAGGGATGAATGGAAATTCTGGTTGGGCGCGCCGTTATCATTGGCATTCTTCACGAATACGTTCTTTTGTGGAAGAACCCCATACGGCTGTGGTTGGCCGCAACCAGGGAACTATTCTTAATCTGGTTCATCGCCAAGCGGCTCCTTCCAGGGAAGCAATTTTAAAAGTAGTGAAAGAAGATAAGATCCGGTTAAAGGACATCCCCAAGATGATCCTTCCCGGACATCACGAGGTACGGCAGGAAGATGTAAATCTGAAAAGACTTGGCGCCATACTCGCTTTAGCACAAAACACCCACTTACCCAATTTTGAGTCGCTGCTGTTGTTGAAAGGCGCCGGCCCCAGGACTTTGCAGTCGTTGGCTCTGGTCAGCGAAGTAATACATGGTACGCCCTCCCGGTTCAGCGATCCCGCCCGCTTCTCCTTTGCACATGGCGGAAAGGACGGCCATCCTTTTCCCGTACCTATCACAACTTATGATGAAACCATAAACATACTGAAAACAGCCGTAGAAAAGGGAAAGCTTGGCCATACCGATAAGCAACAGGCCATTCGCCAGTTGCACCGGTTATCTTTACAATTAGAAAAAGACTTTACACCCAATCATTGCTTTAACGAATTAGTGGAAAAAGAAAGAGCACAGTCTTATCGGTACGGAGGCAGAACAGTATGTGGAAAAGCAAAACCGCCGGAAAAGAAGAAAGTGGTGCAATTAAGTTTGTTTAATTAAAATAACAAAAATTACTACTATGAATACACGTCGTGATTTTTTGCAAAATCTTGCTGCTTCTGCTGTGGCCTTACCGTTTCTGCCTTTAATAGGTTCGGCGCGCAGCAAACTCGTCTATCGACAAGCTCTGCCTGAAAAAGTATTGCGGGTAGCCATTATGGGACTGGGCAGCTACGGCACGCGGGTATCGGAGGCCATGCAGTCTTGCAAACGGGCAAAGCTCGTAGGGGTCATCAGCGGCACACCTGACAAGATCAAACGCTGGCAAACGAAATATAATATCCCGGAAAAAAACTGTTACAATTACGACACATATGACCGGATCAAAGACAATCCGGATATAGATGCCGTGTATGTGATCACGCCCAATGCGCTGCATCACGATGCGGTGCTGCGGGTAGCAGCCGCTGGCAAACAGGTAATCTGTGAAAAGCCTATGGCTGTAAACGCACGTGAAGGTCAGGAAATGGTGGATGCTTGTAAGAAGGCCGGGGTAAAATTGCTTGTGGGTTACCGCATGCATTTTGAGCCGAATACTCTTGAGATCATTAGGATGCGCAAAGCCGATGAGTTTGGAAAGATCATGTTCTTCCAGGGACTGAGCGGCTTCCGTATTGGCGATCCCAACCAGTGGCGATTGAAGAAGAAACTGTCGGGAGGCGGCGCTTTAATGGATATCGGTATTTATGCGCTCAATGGTGCTCGTTATATGACTGGCGAAGAGCCCCACTGGGTTACAGCGCAAGAAACAAAAACCGATCCGGTAAAATTTAAAGAAGGCATAGATGAGACAATTCAGTTTCAGCTTGGCTTTCCCAGCGGAACGGTAGCTTCTTGTTTATCCACTTACAATATGAATTACCTGGATCGCTTTTTTCTCAACGGACAAAAGGGATTTGCCGAATTACATCCAGCTACCGGCTACGGGCCTATTAAAGGACGAACATATAAAGGAAAGTTAGAGCCGTCGCGGGTGAACCAGCAAACCATACAGATGGATAAAATGGCCGAGATCATCCTGGAGAATAAGGAAGCCGTTGTGTCTGTAAACGGAGAAGAAGCCGTAAAAGACCTGACCATCATGGATGCCATTTATAAAGCCTGCAAAACAGGAAAAAAGATGGAACTGGTATAAACTCGTAAGTTTGTCTTGGCGTGTCCCGTCAGGCCATTATAAAAATTTGGTTATCTGAATGCCTTGAAAAGACAGAGGTAATAAAATCTAAATAACGCCTGCTATTCTTCTACCCCTTTTACTCCCCTTTCTTATAATTTTAGGGTTTTAGGCAGATATTTTTTAATCAACCCGTCATAATATGGTTTCAATTCTTCCAATACCGGAGGATGCGGGCTTTTTGAATAGAGGTCATAAGGGTTAAACTTTTTCACCCATTTAAACATTTCCCGGTCATGGTCGTTCAACAGGAAATCATAGGCATTTTCCCGGTGTTGTGGATAAAAAGAATGATAACGAATCATGTATAAGGCCGGTTCGGGCATATAATTTTTCATGATCTGATACATATATTCATCGTGTCCCCAAGATAACTGAACATTTTCCAAACCACAACCTTCCTCATAAATGCCGAGTTTTGTATTGTAACGCGGGTCTTGTGTATCCGGGTTATCCGCAAAAAATTCCGAATACACGATTTTATCGGAAAAAGCACATCCCACAGGGAAGGTATCTCCTACCACCGCCCATTGTGGCTCCCCAAACAAACACAGTACTTTCCCCATATCGTGAATAAATCCTGTGAGTACAAACCAGTCAGGATGGCCATCCGCCCGGATCGCCTCTGCGGTTTGTAACAAATGTTGCAATTGATCCAACTCTATATCCGGGTCTGAATCATCCACCAAAGTGTTCAGAAAATCCAGCGCTTCCCATACCGGTAGCTCTTTGCGATTAAACTGCAGGAAATCCTTCTTTTTTTCCTGTACGAATTCGTAAGTCTGGTATTTATGATTCAAGCGATAAAATTCTTTTACCGTATCTCTGGCAGGGTTATCATAATTACGGTATTCATCTTTGGGTTTCGCTGTTTTATCGGGCTCGGGATAGCGCTCCAGAACCTCATCTTCCCACTCTTCTATACTTTCAAGCGGGTTAATCTCTTTTTCAGAAAACTCTTGTACGTTTTTCATGGTCTTATTCTTTTGAACAACCAAAAATACAAAATATAACATTGAATAAAAAATTATTGATCGCGGTTTTCATTTTTTCAATTATCCGATTATCTTTAAGCGGAATTTCCATTCATTATGCATCTCAGATTTATTGATTATCTAATCATTGCCCTTTATTTTGCCTTTGTTCTGGGTATCGGTTTTTTTATCCGAAAGAAAGTCAAAACCGGCAGTGAATTTTTAACCAGCAACCGCTCCATTCCTTTATGGATCACAAGTCTGGCTTTTATTTCTGCCAACCTGGGAGCACAGGAAGTCATGGGGATGGCCGCCTCTGGCGCTAAGTATGGCATTATGACCAGCCATTTTTACTGGCTTGGCGCTGTTCCGGCAATGTTTTTTGTAGGTATTTTTATGATGCCCTTTTATTATGGGAGCAAGGTGCGTTCCGTACCGGAATACCTGGCCAAAAGGTTCGATGAAAAAACACGGGGGTTAAATGCCTTCACTTTTGCCATTATGACGGTTTTTTCATCCGGCATTTCATTGTATGCACTGGCCCTCCTTTTTGATGTTATTTTAGGATGGAAATTTGAGTTTTCTATTTTCCTGGCTTCCGGCATTGTGTTGATTTACACTTTCCTGGGGGGATTAACCAGTGCCGTTTACAATGAAGTTCTGCAATTTTTTCTAATTGTATTGGGACTGGCACCATTGGCTTTCATTGGGCTTCACCATGTAGGAGGATGGAATGGGATTGTAGAAAGATTACCCGATGCCATGACCCACACCTGGAAATACATGGGAAGTTCCACTGACAATGCTATGGGTGTAAACACCTGGGAGATCGTATTCGGGCTTGGATTTGTGATGTCATTTGGTTACTGGTGTACAGATTTCCTGGTCGTGCAACGGGCGTTGGCCGCCCGGAAGATGCGGGCGGCACAGAGTACGCCTGTAATTGCTTCTTTCCCCAAAATGCTGATGCCTTTTTTTGTGATCCTGCCGGGCTTAATTGCAATGGCATTAATGGCGATCCCAGGTTCCGGGTATAGCATTCCTGATGCTGCCGATGGACAAACCAATTATAACCTGGTTATTCCTTCTTTGCTCAATCATTTTTATCCCAGCGGCCTGCTCGGCGTAGGATTAACTGCTCTATTCGCCTCTTTCATGTCTGGCATGGCGGGCAATGTTACCGCTTTTAATACGGTGGTTACTTACGACATTTACCAGTCGTATTTTAGGCCTGGTAAAAGTGAGAAACATTATCTGAATGTGGGCCGTGTGGTTACGGTAGGGGGAATTGCAGCCTCCATAGGCACAGCCTACCTGACCAGGGGATTCAACAACCTCAATGATTTTCTTCAATTGGTTTTCGGATTTGTAAACGGTCCTTTATTTGCAACTTTCGCACTGGGGATGTTCTGGAAACGATCAACCGGGCACGGCGCTTTTTATGGGCTATTGGGGGGCACGGTAGCGGCCGCACTCACCTACAACCTGACCACGGCCGAGGGAAAAGGCGGAGCCATAGCCAACCTTCATACTTTCAGCTCCGGGATGGCCCAAAGCTTCATGGTAGCTATCGTAGCCTTTTGTTCCTGTTTTATTCTTACTATTATTGTCAGTTTGTTCACAAAACCACATCC
>CAYRBD010000013.1:2823-30292 GCA_964422465.1 uncultured Chitinophagaceae bacterium | reverse complement strand
AGGTCTCCTTTTTCATCCGCCCATTCGTTCCAGATACGAACACCATTTTCTTTGAGGTACCCGATATTCGTATCTCCCTTCAAGAACCAAAGCAACTCATGAATGATGGACCTTAGATGAAGCTTTTTAGTCGTAACCAGCGGAAAACCTTCCTGTAAATTAAACCGGGCCTGATATCCAAAACAACTGATGGTGCCGGTGCCGGTACGGTCCGCTTTTTCTACTCCCTGATCCAAAATATGCTGCAGTAGCCGAAGGTATTGTTGCATGGCCGCAATTTAGGGAATTTATGAACATCATACAACCTTATTTCTCATACACGATTCTAAAAATGGCTCCATGTGCATCATCGGTTACATAAAGTGAACCATCGGGTCCCTGACCCAGTCCACATGGGCGATAACGGGCATCCCCCGGAGATTTGACTGGTCCGGAAGTACCGGCAAATCCATCTGCAAAGGTTTCATAATCTCCCGAAGGCAAGTCTCCATTAAAAGGTACATATACCACTTTAAATCCTTTTTGCGGCTCCGGAGCACGGTTCCATGATCCATGAAAAGCGATAAAAGCACCCTTTTGATATTTCTCCGGAAATTGTTTCCCGGTATAAAACAATAACCCATTTGGCGCCCAGTGGCCGGGAAAAGCCATAATGGGTTTTTCATACTTCCCTTCAGGCGCTTCTTTTTTTCCATCTCCTCCGTATTCGGGACATTCTACGAAGGCTTTCTTATGTTGATCCCAATATACATAAGGCCAGCCATAATTAGCGCCTTTCTTAAACAGCAAAAATTCTTCTGCAGGTAACTCGGCACTTTGTTCAGCGGTATATAAATCCGGAAACATCTGATGCAATTGGTCGCGACCATGCATAACAGCATACAATTTATTGGAATTTGGGTTCCAGTCAAGAGCCACACAATTCCTTATTCCGGTAACATACCGGGTCCCTCCATTCTGCTGAGTCTGGTTCAATTTGTCTGCGCTAAACTGCCAGATTGCCGCATGATACTTTAATAAGGGGCAGGGGTTCTGACCGGGAGAGCCTTTCGTTCGATCTTTTACCTGGCATATATTGGATGGGGCTCCTACATTCACATACATATTACCCTGATTGTCAAAAGCCAGCGAGCGGGCCTCATGTTCATGTTGTACAGGAAGAGTAGCCACCAGCTCTGCACTGCTGTCGGGCAGTAATTTACCAGGCTGTAATTTATAACGGACCACGGCGGTATCACTTCCATAATATAAATAGCCGTTATGAATCCGCATCCCCGTCCCGCGAATCAGGTTGCCAAAATATTTGATCACATCTGCTACCCCGTCTCCCGTTGTATCTCTCAAAGCAACGATGCTATGGCCGTCATGAATGGCATTAAGCGCCACATACAGGTCTCCATTATCCCGAATGGCAATATGGCGGGCTGCGCCAATATTATCGGCTACCTGAACTACCCGGAATCCATCCGGTAGTTTTAATCCATCGTTATCAGAATCAAAACTTAGGGAATCCTTGTTCCCGTTATCCATACCTGATTTTCCGCCGGAACCGCTGTTACAGGCGGTTATTGTCAAAAAGGCAAAAGCGAAAATAAAAGAAGCGAATCGAAATGACATAAAACTGGGTTTTTAATTTTCTGAGAATATGAATAAAGTTACATTATTTTTGCGATTTCATCATTCTATAAAGAAACAATTTGAACTTAATAGGAAGATTTAGGAGTATCGGGGTAATCATCTTGCTGATAACGGGGTTGTTTTGCTCTTCATCCTGTGCAAGAAAAATAATACAAACCGGAAGGGCTTCTTATTATGCAGACAAATTCCAGGGCAGGCGAACGGCCAACGGCGAAATTTACAGAAAAGGCCGCCGAACCGCTGCCAGCCGCACCCTCCCCTTTGGCACCAAAGTAAAAGTGACCAACCTGCAGAACGGCAAAAGCGTTAAGGTAAGAATCAACGACCGCGGGCCTTTCGTAAAAGGACGGATTATTGACCTTTCCCGAAAGGCTGCTCGAAAGATTAACATGATCCGGGAGGGAGTTGTGCCGGTCAGACTGAAATACCGGGAATTTTGAACTATTTTAGGATATCTTCTAATCATTTTATAATTTAGCGGCGTAAAATGAAATTCATGATCGCCAACAGGCAACATACAGCGTTTCTCATAACAGGTAATCATCCCTTTTTAACAGGGATTTCAATTATTATTACCGGGATCTGCATGTTGTCATGGAGGTAAGGACATGGATAGAATAAATTATTTTAGCACGCCTTCCCCCATACAGGAAGGCGTTTTTTTTGCCTTCCCGAAGGAAGCGTAAAAAGGTAAAAGACTAACAAATGAAAGTTTTAAAATTTGGAGGTACCTCAGTCCAGGATGTGCAAAGTATTCAGGCGCTTGTACAAATTGTATCCGCTCATCTCAAAGAACAGACCCAAGCCATTGTTGTTACTTCTGCTATGGCGGGTATTACCAATCAGTTGCTGGCCATGGCCATAGAAGCCGAGCAGGGAAAGGATATTTCCAGACAGTTAGAAGAAATTGAATCCCGGCATTTAGCCGTAATTCGTAAATTGATACCCCCCAGACATCAGAATCCGGTGGTTATGCAAATCAAATTGTACCTTAACGAACTGGAAGAATTATTACAAGGAGTACGGTCCGTAAAAGAACTTTCGCCCAAAACCAAAGATACTATTGTATCTTATGGAGAGCTTTGTTCCACTTTCATGATTTCGGGAATTTTAAGACAACAGGAGCCTGAAGTTGTTTTTGCAGATACGCGTCAGCTCTTTGTTACCGACCGGCATTTTGGCAATGCGCGGATCAAAAAGGAGATAACGGATCAAAATATCAAAAACTTTTTTAAAGATGCTCCGCTCTATTGTACAACCGGTTTTATAGCCTCCAATGAATCCGGACAAACAACCACACTGGGGCGGGGAGGCAGCGACTATACCGCGGCCGTAATCGGCGCTGCACTGGAGGCGGAAGAAATTCAAATCTGGACAGATGTGGATGGCTTCATGACCGCCGACCCAAGGATGGTAAAAAGAGCCTTCAGCCTTCCGGAAATTTCCTACACGGAAGCCAAAGAACTTTCTTATTTTGGTGCGAAGGTCATCTACCCCCCCACTATGATTCCTGCCTTTGCAAAAAAAATCCCCATCCTCATCCGCAATACTTTCAACACAGAATTTCCGGGCACGATTATTCACGAAAAAGCCAAAAGAAACGGCAGCCCGGTACGGGGCATCTCCTCCATAAGCGAAGTTACCCTGGTCAATATTCAGGGCAGCGGGTTGGTCGGTAATTCCGGATTTAGCGGAAGACTTTTTGCCCTGCTTTCCCGTCAGGAGATTAACATCATCCTGATTACCCAGGCTTCCTCTGAGCACAGCATCACCTTTGCCATCAGCCCGTCAGACACGTTAAAAGCCCAAAAAGCGCTTGAAGTAGAATTTGAGATGGAATTACTTGCCCACAAAGTAGAACCTCCTGAGATAGTGGAAGGCCATTCCATCGTGGCCATCGTAGGAGAAAACATGAAACACACTACGGGAATCAGTGGCGATTTGTTTCACGCGTTGGGTCGAAATGGAATAAATGTAGCAGCTATTGCACAGGGGTCTTCAGAATACAACATCTCCGTAGTGATACACAAAAAGGACCTGGCCAAGACCCTGAATGTGGCACACGAAGCCTTCTTCTTATCACAGGTAAAAACGCTGAATGTCTTTTATGTTGGTATCGGCAACATTGGTAAAACCCTTTTAAAGCAGATTAAAGATCATGAAAAATACCTTTATGAAAATAACGCCCTACGCATCCAGCTGATTGGCCTTACCAACAGCAGGAAAATGGTTTTCAGACCGGAAGGCTTTGAGGTGGCGGAATGGGAAAGCCTGTATGAAGGGGATGCCCAACCCGCCGATTTGGATTCCTTTATTGAAAAGATGAAAGCGCTTAACCTGCCCAACAGTGTCTTTATAGATAATTCTGCAAGCCCCCGGATCGTAGAATATTATGAAAGTATTTTTGCTTCAAACATTTCTATTGTCACCTGCAATAAGATCGGAAATTCAGGTTCTTACGACCAATACAAGCGATTCAAGGATGCCGTAAAAAAGCATGGAGTAGATTTCTATTACGAAACCAATGTAGGAGCCGGACTTCCTATTATTAAAACTTTAAAAGACCTGTTGGTCAGCGGCGACCGCATCTTGAAAATAGAAGCCATTCTATCGGGGACTATATCCTATATCTTTAACGAATTTAAGGGGGATGCACACTTTCACTCCATCGTCAAAATGGCACAGGAAAAAGGATTTACCGAACCGGATCCAAGAGATGACCTCAGTGGCCTCGATTTTATGCGAAAAATGTTGATCCTGGCTCGAGATTCGGGCTATGCCCTTGAAATGAAAGATATTAAAATGGAGCCTCTGTTACCCGAAGCCTGCATGACGGCCCCCGATGTAGCTTCTTTTTATCTTGAACTGGAAAAAGAGGATGCTCATTTTGAAAAACTTAAAAAAGAGGCGGAACAGGAAGGCAAAGTCTTGCGTTTTATTGGCGTAATGGCAGACGGAAAAGTGAGTATTAAGTTAGAAGCCGTAGAGAGTTCCCATCCATTCTATTCCTTATCCGGTAGTGACAACATCATCGCTTTCACCACCAATCGCTACACCGCCGACTGCCCGTTAGTAGTGAAAGGACCGGGGGCCGGAGCAGAAGTAACGGCAGCCGGAGTCTTTGCCGACCTGGTAAAAGTAGGCGCCCAATGACCATGCCCCGGCTTCGCTCGGCAACCAATGACCAATGACTAATGACCAATAAAATGAATGTCAATAATAAAAGATATATAAGAGTATTTGCACCGGCGACGGTAGCCAATGTAGTTTGTGGATTTGATGTACTCGGATTTGCAGTACATGAACCGGGAGATGAAGTAGAAATGACCCTTGAGGAGCAGCCGGGCGTGATTCTAAAAGAAATAACCGGAGACCAGGGCCTTCTGCCTATGGAGCCGATAAAGAATACCGTTAGCGCTTCTGTAATAGCCTTTCTCGAAAATACGGGAAATACAGATAAGGGCGTTTCCATCCGTTTACACAAAAAGATGCCCATAGGAAGCGGCCTGGGTTCCAGCGCTGCCAGTACGGTAGCCGGCCTCTATGCGATAAATCAGCTGCTGGATATGCCACGCACCTCGGGGGAATTGTTATCCTTTGCAATGGAAGGGGAAAAATTAGCTTGTGGACAAGGGCATGCCGACAACGTAGCCCCCTCCCTGCTTGGTGGGCTCGTTCTGATTCGAAGCTACAATCCTTTAGATGTCATTTCCCTACCGGTACCTAAAGATTTAGTATGTACCCTTATTCATCCTCAGATTGAAATACAAACCCGGGATGCCAGGAAAATTATCCGGAAGCAGATCATGCTAAAAGATGCAGTTACCCAATGGGGAAATATTGCGGGTCTGGTCAGCGGTTTTTACCGCGAAGATTATGATCTCATCAGCCGCTCCATGGAGGATGTACTTATAGAACCTTCCCGCGCCCTGCTGATTCCGGAGTTTTACACCCTCAAAAGAAAAGCCCTGCAGTTGGGAGCCCTGGGATTTGGTATTTCCGGATCCGGTCCCTCCGTTTTTGCACTAAGTAAAGGGATTGAAAAAGCGCAACATATACAAGAAGCATTACAACAACATTTAAAAGCGGTGGACATTGATTCCGAGGCTTATATCTCCGAAATAAATAGTCAGGGTCCAACCATTCTCCCTAATTAAAAATATAAAAAAAGTGAAACTCTATAGTACTAAAAACCGCAATCGCGAGGTTAGTTTAAAACAGGCTGTCTTTCAAAGCCTGCCACCCGACAACGGCTTATATATGCCTACAGAACTGCCGCTGCTCCCCGAACTGTTTTTTAAAAACATCGCAACTCATTCTTTTGAAGAAATTTCATTCAGGGTTGCCCAAGCGCTCCTCGGAGGAGACATTGAGGAAAAGGCCCTTCATCAGATAATAGCAGAAACCGTTAACTTTCCGGCTCCCGTTAAAGAAATAGAAAAAGACGTTTTTGTTTTAGAATTGTTTCATGGCCCCTCTATGGCTTTTAAAGATTTCGGAGCCCGCTTTATGAGCCGGGTGATGCGTTATTTTCTGCAAAAAGAAAACAAAGAAATTGATATCCTGGTGGCTACATCCGGCGATACCGGCGGAGCAGTAGCGCTGGGATTCTACGATATTCCCGGCATTAAGGTAACTATTCTTTATCCGAAAGGGAAAGTCAGCCCCCTACAGGAAAAACAACTGACTACACTGGGGAAAAACATTACGGCACTGGAGGTGGATGGCACTTTCGATGATTGCCAACGATTGGTAAAAACAGCTTTTCTTGACCCGGAGTTAGCAAAACAACGAAATCTTTCATCTGCCAATTCCATCAATATCGCCCGGCTTATTCCGCAAACTTTCTATTATTTTAATGCTTACGCACAAATAAGAAAAAAAGGAATTACTACACCTTTAGTTTTTTCGGTTCCCAGTGGAAACTTTGGAAATCTGACTGCGGGTTTGATCGCTCAAAGAATGGGCCTCCCGGTTCACCACTTTATAGCCTCCACCAATGTAAACGATGAAGTGCCTCAATATCTGGAAACCGGCCTCTTTGCGCCCCGGCCTTCACAACACACTTTATCCAATGCAATGGACGTAGGTAACCCCAGTAATTTTGTTCGTATGTTGGAATTATTTGATCAGGATGTAAACAAAATGAGGAAATGGATCAACGGTTATTCCTTCACAGATGAAGAAACACTTAAAACTATAAAAGCCGTTTTTGAAAAAGACGGATACATCCTTTGCCCGCATACGGCTATCGCTTATTCGGGATTAAAGAAATACTTTTCGGAAAATTCAACTCCCCTGACAGGAATCTTCCTTTCTTCTGCGCACCCCTGCAAGTTTCCAAATGTGTATGAACCGGAAATCCGGGATCAATTAACGATTCCCCACCAGGCTGCTTCTCTAAAAGACAAGGCGAAAAAAGCCATTCCCGTTCAGCCTGATTACGAAAGTTTTAAAACCGTATTTTTATCCCTCTCTTAAACCATAGACTGCATATCGCTCCCCCAGGTAGGATATGCAAAAATGAGGTTTTTCAGGTCGTGGCCCCGCATATTTGCCGCCATAGCCAATGCAAAGAGGTTGATCATCTCTGCAGCTTCCGGGCCAGCAATATGGGCTCCCAGGATTTTTCCGCTGTCTTTTTCCAGGATGGTTTTAAATGCATAAGTTCTGGCATTTACCCGCTTGGCATTGTACCATTTCAAAGCCTGTTCCTGTTTTACAACTATCTCTACGCCCTTTTCTTTGGCATCGCTTTCAGAAAGTCCTACAGAAGCCAGATTAGGAAGGGTAAACACTACAGAAGGCTGCGGGGGATAGCTGGCATCTTTCTTTCCTTCTTCCAGCAACTGAGAAACTACGATACGGGCTTCATAAGAAGATAAAGGAGAAAGAGGCAGACCGGGGCTGTCTGAAACATCGCCACAGGCATATACGTCTTTATTGGACGGGTTTTGCAACTTCTCATTTACTGTTATTCCTCTGCGCGTAAACATTACATTCCCTCTTTCCAGGTTTAGTCCTTCCAATGCCGGTTTGCGGCCGGTTGCATTGACAACCGACTCGGCCTTTGCGGTAACTTCTTTTCCTCCCTGGTCCGCCGTAACCTGATATTGTTTCTGCTTCTTCTCAATACGATTCACCCGGGCATTGAAAATAAATTTGATCCCTAATTCTTCCGAAGCCTTGGTAAGGACATCCACCATATCGGGGTCAAAATTTTTAAGGGGACGCTCATGAGAATGGACGAGGGTAACCGCTACCCCCATGCGAGCGGCAACATGAGATAATTCCATCCCCACATATCCGCCGCCAATAAAAAGCATACTCCCCGGCAATTTTTCCAACTCTAAAAAATCATCACTTACCAGCGCATATTCTTCACCGGGTACCTTTAATTTCCCCGGTACGTAACCACTGGCAATAACAATCTTCTTGGCTTTTACAGTCTTTCCTTCAACAGATAATGTATGCTCATCTAAAAACTTCGGAGACTGGTGATACAGTTCAATCCCCAGTCCTTTTAAGTTCTTTTCGTGAACATAAGGAACCGGGTCTGTAAACTTTTTCTTGAAAGCAATTAAATCCTTCCAACTTAACCGTGGCGGGTAAGAAACCCCTTTACCCTGTAAGTCTTGGGCATCCTCAATAAGTTCAGTGAAACCTACCAATATCCTTTTGGGATCACAGCCTCTGTTGGCACAGGTACCACCATATTCCCTGTTGTCAGCAATGCCTACTTTTTTACCGGCTTTGGCGCAGGCATTTGCCACCGTTTTTCCCGCGGTACCGGTACCAATTACAAAAACATCAAATTCTTTTATAGCCATGCATCCTAAACACCTGTAGGTAAAATTAGTTCGCTGGTGTTACCTTACCATCCCGTTCTCTGATAAAATAAATTCGGTTATTTTCAAAATAATCCGGTGGGTTGGAAGGGTCAGAGTGATAAACAGGCTGGAAGTTGAAAGAAGTCATGATCCTTCCTACCGGATCATTTAAGTCTTCATTAAAGTAACGTCCTTCCTTATTCAACAAATTTCCAAAATAGAAGACCGTCTCAAAAGCATTTAATGCATAATTTCCGGGGCGGGCATGATATTGATCAAAGTAACGCCACATCATCCGCTTCATTGCGGGGTAGCGATCCATGTTAATATATTGGAATACGGAACCATAATAGAGGGTAATCCCTTTGTACTTATTTTCTCTTAACTCGCTCAGACCTTCCAATGTGGGCATTCCTACCACATTAATTTTATATTGATCTGCCAATGGGGCAAGCTGGGAAATAATATTCAGGGAAACATCCGGGTAAAGCGTGGTGAGAATGATAACATTTGTTTTATCAGGGGATAATTTGGAAACCAGATCATCCGCTGAAGTGTTGTTATTCCATTCAAAAGAATGTAAAGGTGTTTTTTGAGAATTTTTCGACTCTTTATAAGCCTCTTGTAAATACTGCAAATTTTGCTTTCCCTGGGGGTTATTATAATAAATAACGGTAATTTTTTTGTTGCTGAACTTTTGTTGGGCAAAACTCTGAATAGCAAAACAATGAACTCTCAAAGTGCTGTTCACAATAATCAAAAAAGGGTTGTTGGAAATCCCTCCATCGTTGGGATAAGTAGCAGATACAAAATTAATTTGTTGTTTTTTGGCATAAGCGCCTATTTCCCTGAAAGCATCTCCCTTTACATCCCCGATTATCAAATCTGTAGAGTCCAACTTTTTACTATCTAAAAGACTCGTCAGGGGTTCTCTTTCCGATTTGGAATCATAGACATGCAGCCGGATCTGGATATTTTTTTTTCGTAAACTGTCTAAAGCCATCAGGGCGCCTTCATAAAATTCAAGTCCGCTCAATGTGGCAGCAGGAAGGGGTTGCCTGTTTCCGATGGCAAAACCGGAATCAGACATTACTTCATCAATATTCAGCGGCAAAAAAAGCGCAACTTCATAGACCGGTTTTTTCACCTTTTCACCAAAGGCTTTTACATCAAAAGGTGCTTTTACTTTCTCCGGTTCTTTTTTTTCGGGAAATTCCGGCTTTTCAGTTACTTTCTTCGGGGCCTCCGGCAAACGCGGCCCCTGTGTTTTTTTAAATAAAAAACAAGAAGACAGGAAAAATGGAATTCCGATAACAAGTAAGAAAGCAGCCTTTTTATTCATCAATAAAGATTTAAGCAAAAATTATTCCCATTCTATAGTAGCAGGGGGTTTTGAGCTAATGTCATACACCACCCGGTTGATTCCTTCCACTTGATTGATGATGGTATTGGAAACTTCAGCCAAAAAAGTATAGGGCAAATGTACCCAATCCGCAGTCATTCCATCTGTAGAAGCGACGGCCCGCAAAGCAACGGTATATTCATAAGTACGCTCATCCCCCATTACTCCCACACTCTGCACGGGCAGTAAAATAGCGCCTGCCTGCCAGACTTCATCGTAAAGCCCCCTTTCTCTGAGCATATTGATAAAGATTGCATCTGCTTCCTGCAACAATTTAACCTTTTCCGCTGTAACAGACCCAAGAATACGTATGCCCAGCCCTGGCCCCGGAAAAGGGTGCCGCTTTAAAAAAGCCTCGGATACGTCAATCTCCTTTCCTATTTTACGAACCTCATCCTTAAACAAATTTCGCAGAGGCTCTATCAGTTTCAAATTCATTTTCTCCGGCAGCCCCCCTACGTTATGGTGAGATTTTATAGTTGCCGAAGGCCCGTTTACAGAAATGGATTCAATCACATCCGGGTAAATGGTTCCCTGTCCCAGAAATCCCGTTCCTTTTATCTTGTTTGCCTTTTCCTGAAAAATAGTGATAAACAGGTTACCAATGATTTTTCTTTTTTTCTCCGGGTCAGAAACCCCATACAAGGCGTCATAAAAACGCTCCCTCGCATCCACACCTATCACATTCAGGCCCATGTTCATGTAAGAATCCAGTACCTGACGGTACTCGTCCTTTCGCAGAAGTCCATTATCAACAAAGACCGCCGTAAGTTGATTTCCCACAGCCGCCTGAATGAGGCTGGCTGCCACGGTAGAATCCACTCCCCCACTTAAAGCCATGATCACCCGCTGATGCCCAACAATTTCCCGGATGCTATTTACAGTTTCACAAACAAAAGCTTCCGGGGTCCAGTCTTGTACGCAGTTGCAAATACGAACCAGAAAATTTTCCAGCAAAACAAGCCCTTCGGTAGAATGATAAACTTCCGGGTGAAATTGCAAACCATAAAAAGGATTCTCACAGATTTTTTCACAGGCAAATGCAGCTATGGGGATGGTATCAGTTGTGGCCACCGTTTCAAAGCCTTCGGGCAGGCTGATCACTGAATCCCCGTGGCTCATCCATACCTGACTTCCCTCAGACATCCCTTTGAAGAGCAGAGCCTCAGGGTTATGATTTATCCTGGCCCTGCCATACTCTCTGTGGCGGCCACGAGCTACCTCTCCTCCAAAAGCCTGCGCCACCAATTGAGCGCCATAGCAAACCCCCAATACCGGAACTTTTTCCAGCAGTGGCCTTACATCCAACTTCGGGGCCTTGGGATCCATAACAGAAAATGGGCTGCCCGAAAGAATCACACCTTTGATGTCGGAATCTAAAGAAACCGGTTTTAGACAGGGATGGATTTCGCAATATACATTACAAGCCCTCACCTTTCGGGCGATAAGCTGGGTATATTGTGAGCCAAAATCAATTATTAATATTTTTTCAGCCATATTGTCGCAAAAATACAATCTTTTGGGGGTTTACATCTCTATATACAAGATATACTTTTCGGAAAAATAAGCTTCTTCAAAATAGCTGCTTATCTCATACATCCGGGGCCTGTACCCGCTCTCAGAAATTTCTTCGGCCAGATTTCCACCTTTAAGGCAAATTAAACCAGCCTCTTTTCTCTTTTTGAGAACAGGCCGGGCCCACGTTCCAAGCCTTTTCAATGAAGCTACAGCACGGGTTACGACAAAATCAAAAGGAGCATGCCGAATTTGTTCTACACGATTATGTTCCGTCGTTACATTAGATAAATGGAGGGCCTCCTGAACAGCATTTACGACTTTTATTTTTTTCCCGATAGAATCCACCAGATGAAACCGGGTTTGTGGAAAAAGGATAGCCAGTGGAATTCCCGGAAAACCGCCCCCTGTACCGATATCTAAAACAGAAACCCCTTCGGCAAACTGAAAAACCTTAGCTATACTCAAAGAATGCAACACATGCTTCTCATATAAAAAGGGCGCATCCTTCCGGGAAATAACATTAATACGCGCATTCCACCCGGTATATAAATCTCCCAACGCAGCCAGTTGATCATATTGAACCGGCGTCAGGTTCGGAAAGTATTTCGTGATTAATTCCAACGTTTTTTGGGTTTTAACAATAAAGCAGGTGTAAAAATCAAGTAATAAATACTCATGAGTATCTCAAATGGCAAACAAAACCAAAGCAGCCCCTTTTCATTCAATTTTTTCAAACACAGGGCCCAGATAACGATCTGTATCAATAATTTCCCAACAAAGACCAACAGGGTAACATAAAGAAAAGGCTTGTAAAACAGCGCAAGGAGAAAAAAAGGATAATATAAAAACAAAGACAGGGAAAAAAGACCCAATAAAAATTGATGCTGCCATTTGTAATACCTGCCGGTTGACATGTGTCGGGTCTTCTGCCGATACCACTCCCTCCACTTCTCCTTCGGTTTTGAATAAGTAATAGCCTCCTGATGTATTACAACCCCTGTATTTTTGCGGGTCGCCGCTTTATTCACAAACAAATCATCATCCCCCGATGGAATATGTACATGAGTGGCAAAACCTTTGTGCCGGAAAAACAATTCCTTTTTATAAGCCAGGTTACGTCCCACCCCCATATAAGGAACACCCGCCAGCGCAAAGGATAAATATTGTAATCCACTAAAAAAAGTTTCAAAACGAATAACCCGGTTCAGCAATCCGGGCCTCCGGTTATACGCGCCATACCCTAATACAATTTCCTTTCCCTCTGTAAACCCTCTGCCAATATGGAACAGCCAATTTCGGCCTGCCGGCTTACAATCTGCATCGGTAAGTACCACAATATCGTTCGCAGCCCCTTTAATACCCACAGTTAACGGATATTTTTTACCCGGAATACCCCTGGCAGGTTGTTTCAAATCAATAAAGCGGAAGTGAGGATAGCCCGGTTTGATACTACGCAAATAAAAGAGGGTATCATCTTCAGAATTGTCATTTACCACGATCACTTCATAGCGCCGCTCCAATTCTTCTGCCGCATAGCCGTATCGTTGCTGCAACACCATAGGAAGATTTTGCTTCAGGTTGCGTTCTTCATCTTTAGCGCATACAATAACAGACAACGGCGGGAGCGCATTCCCGGATTTATCTTCTTTTCCTGATCTAAAAAAAGCCAACCGACTAAAGAAAAAAAGATAATAAAAGACCTGCACTATCGCTAATCCTACAAAAACATACCAGCCTCCTTGCAAAAATAAAATATCCATATCCGTGGTGGCAAATTTAGAAGTCTTTATCAATAATTTGACTCTTCTAAAGTATTTATTATCTGTAAAATAGCTGATTTCCGGTAAATTTGCGGCTTTTAAAGTTTATGAAATTTACTCTTTTATACAAAGATAGCCAGACGCATGCAAGGGCAGGCCGGATAGAAACCGCTCACGGGCCAATAGAAACACCCATTTTCATGCCCGTAGGGACGGCAGGCAGTGTAAAAGGCGTTAGTCAGGAAACTCTGAAAGAGGATATAAAGGCACAAATCATATTAGGAAATACCTATCACCTGTACCTCAGGCCCGGGACAGAAATCCTTGAAAAAGCAGGTGGCCTGCATCGTTTTAATGGATGGGACGGCCCTATCCTCACCGACAGTGGAGGCTATCAGGTATTTTCTCTTGCTGCAAATCGTAAAATAAAGGAAGAAGGAGTGGTGTTTCAATCCCACATAGATGGCTCCCGGCATTTATTTACACCAGAAAACGTGGTTGTTACACAAAAAAAGATTGGTGCAGACTTTATGATGGCCCTGGATGAGTGTCCTCCCTACCCTGCTGAACATTCCTATGTAAAAAACTCTATGGAGCGCACGCATCGCTGGCTGGACCGTTGTATAGCCGCTATGAAAGCCACCATGCCTGTTTATGGGTATGAGCAGGCCCTTTTTCCTATTGTCCAGGGAGGCGTTTATAAAGATTTAAGAAAACAATCCGCAGAAGCCATAGCCGAGCGTGGATGCGAAGGGAATGCCATTGGCGGCGTAAGCGTGGGAGAACCAACGGAACTGATGTACGAAATGACCGACCTGGCATGCAGCATCCTTCCTGAAGACAAACCCCGGTATCTTATGGGCGTAGGAACGCCCTGGGATTTACTGGAATGCATAAACCTGGGAGTAGATATGTTTGATTGTGTCATGCCTACACGTAACGGACGAAATGGCATGCTTTTCACCGAAAAAGGGGTAATTAACATTAAAAATAAAAAATGGGAGACCTGTTTTGACCCGATAGATGAAGATACGCCCTGTTTTACAAGTCATCATTATTCCAGAGCTTATCTCCGGCATCTTTTTATGGCTAAAGAATTGTTGGGATTGCAACTGGCCAGTATTCATAACCTCTGTTTTTATTTGAACCTGGTCAGAACTGCCCGAGCCCAAATCATCAAGGGCAGCTTTGAAAGTTGGAAAAACAGACTCCTGCCACAAATGAAAACACGAATATAAACTAATTGTGAACGGTCTTTATTACCTTGCGGTGCAATGAAAAAACTGGACTGGTACATACTGAAAAAATTCCTAGGAACCTTCTTCTTTGCAATACTCATTTTTGCAGTCCTTTCAGTCGTTATTGACATTACGGAAAAGATTGACAATTTCATTAAACACAACCTTTCCGCCGGCTATATTGCCACTCACTATTACATTGGATTTATCCCGCATATTCTGGCGCTGCTGTTTCCTTTATTTATTTTTATCGCTGTCATCTTTTTCACCTCCAAACTGGCCTATCGCTCTGAGATTATCGCTATCCTGAGTACCGGCGTCAGCTTCAGGCGATTTCTAAGGGCTTACTGGGTAGGCGGTATTCTGTTGGCGCTTTTGCTGGGCGTAGCCAACCAAGGGCTCATTCCGAAGGCCAACCGCGTTCGGGTGAAATTTGAAAACACATACGTCAAGGATCAAAAACAAAGTTTTGTCCTCCAGAACCTGCACATGCGAATAGATTCGCTCCGGTACATTACCATGCGTAACTATTACGGCGCCGATAAATACGGCAACGGATTCGTATTGGAAAAAATCCAGGGAGAGCAACTTCTGTCCCGGCTGGAAGCCAGAACCGTCACTTGGGATTCTACCAAAAAAGGATGGGAAACAAGACGGGCCATTGTGCGGAAACTTACACCGGACAAGGTACTGATCAAGAATGTACCCGATACTGTGCTGAACCTCAATCTCACCCCAAAAGACCTCAGAACAAGTACGGATTTGGTAGAGGCCATGACCACAAAGGAACTCAACGATTACATTCACCATCAAAAAATACGAAGCACGGGAGGCCTCAATTACCTGTTTGTAGAAAAATACCGGCGTACAGCTTCTGCTTTTTCGGTTATCATCCTCACTTTAATCGGGGCCGTCATAGCCTCCCGGAAAGTACGAGGCGGAAGCGGACTACACCTGGCATTGGGGATTGTCATCAGTGCGGCTTATATTGTATTCATGCAATTCTCCACTACTTTTTCCATTAAGGGGACATTGGATCCCTTAATCGCTGTCTGGATACCCAATATTGCATTTGGAGCGCTCGCAGTCTATTTGTACCTGAATGCGCAGAAGTAAGACGGTGTTTGGGAGAATATATCCCTGTTGAGCAACCTGGCTAAAACAAGTTTATCCTTAGCTTCTTTCTTAACCACGGAACTTAAGGATGATATAAATCTGATCTATCTCTTTACTTTAAACCTTTGCGCTTGCAGGAACCCATTTTCTAAGGATTTACCTCCGTTTTCTCAATTTCAGGTAAAAATTCCTTCCTGTCTTTGTAATTCTAAGAGGGGATCAAACAAAACCCTCAACATGGATTATTGCAACAATAGTAAAGTGAAGAACGATCTTTTTCCGATATTCATAAAGTTGAAATCCTGTATTATAAAAAAAATAAATAAAAATTATATCCCTTTCAAAAAAGAAATATCTTTGATAAAAGAAATACCTTCAATGGAAATAAATGATCACATCAAGATATCAAAAATAACCGGAGAAAAAATTTATGAATCGCTGGCAGGAGGCTACTATTCGATTATATGGATTAGAGGAACAGTTGAAGGGATCCAAATTGATGATACCCTTTGTGAAAATATCTCAAACACCATGTTCTTTTTGGCTCCCAAACATCAATGGAAAATCTTCAATTGCAGCAACCTGGCTTCAAAAGGATATGCCTTGTACCTTTCCGATACCATCCTGAACGAACCTTTTTTAAGCAGGCTGCAGATAAATGAGATAAGGGTTCTACATTCAGATACAATCCACAGGGCTCAAATCGCTCCCGGCATAGAGATGAGACTACTGTCCATACTGGAAATGCTGGATGAACTGGTAACTACTCATCTAAATCACCGGGAAGATGCTATACTGGCGCTGATAAACACTTTTTTTGTTTATTGTGACGGACAGTGTAACGTAAAATTGAGCAATTGCGCTCATAACAACAAAACCGCACTGGTGTATAAATTCGTGAGAGTCCTGAGTGAAAAAGTCACAGAAATACAGAAAGTAAGCCAATATGCTGCTAAATTAAACGTGTCTTCAACTTATCTGAACGAATGTACCCATCAGGTACTTGGTGTTAGTGCTAAAAGTCTGATTATTGAGCAGCTCGTCATGCGAGCCAGGCATGCTTTGAAATTTACGGATAAATCCACAAAGGAAATTGCCTATGATTTAGGTTTTTCTTCCCCTGATTATTTCAGCTCTTTTTGTAGAAAGCATATCGGACACTCCCCCTCCGAATACAAAAAAACCTGACAGCTACGAAATTATAAGGTTTTGCCTTCATTATCACAACTTTATTGAAAACTGGCCTCCTATCTTTGCCTTTATGAAAAAAATAATATTTTCCATTTGCGCATTCATTATCCTGGTAATCATAGCCTCCGCAAGCTACCTGAAATGGGCGCTGCCCAATGTAGGCGCCGCCCCAAAAATAAATTTCAAAACTTCACCTGCCGATATTCACAGAGGTCATTATCTTGCCTTGCATGTGGCAGTTTGTATGGATTGCCATTCTACGCGGGACTGGACCAGATACTCCGGTCCTATGGAGCCGGGCACATTAGGTAAAGGAGGGGAATATTTCGGCCCGGAGATGGACTTCCCGGGGAAGTTTTATTCGCGAAATCTTACGCCCGCAGGTTTAGGGAACTGGACCAATGGAGAAATATTCAGAGCCATTACATCAGGGGAAGATAAAGATGGCAAAGCGCTTTTCCCGGTGATGCCTTATTTACATTTTGGCAAAATGTCCCGACATGATGTGCTGGACATAATAGCCTATATCAGAACTTTGAAACCTATTCAAAACAAGATCCCTGATGATGAAATTAATTTCCCTATGAACTTCATAGTTAATACCCTTCCTAAAAAACCAGTCTTTTCCAATCTTCCCAGCCGTTCAGACAGCCTGGCTTACGGCGCCTATCTGGTTAACATGGCCAGTTGCATTGACTGCCATACGCCGGTAAAAAAGGGTAAAATAATACCCGGTAAGGAGTTTTCAGGAGGGCGTGTTTTTAAAATGCCCAACGGCATCGTTCGTTCTGCCAATATTACGCCGGATAAGGAAACCGGAATCGGAAATTGGACGGCAGAAGAGTTTGTTGCCCGGTTTAAAGCATTTAGCAATCCTCAAAATGCATATAAGATAGACTCGGGACAGGTAAATACCCTTATGCCCTGGACCATGTACGCAGGAATGGACACCTCCGATTTAAGAGATATCTATGCGTATTTAAGAACCCAAAAGCCTATTTACCATAAAGTAATTCATTTTTCTAAAAATTGACTGAAAAACACATACAAAATAAACATTTTTCCCACCGGCTCAGAAGATCAGAAGAAAGGAATTTTTTAGTTGATGGCAACCCGCATCCTACCAATCAAACTTCATTCTTATCAAGAAAAATGAAAGAAAAATAAAATAAATGAAAGATTTACGGTCTAAAACGGTTCTTATCACCGGAGCATCCTCAGGCATCGGTAAGGCTTTCGCATTTCAGTTTGCGGAGAGGGGGGCGCATCTTATAATAGTGGCAAGGTCTGAAGATAAGTTAAACAAGTTAGCAAATACCATTAAGGAAAAATACAAAGTGAATTGTCTTCCTCTTGTAATGGATTTATCCAAAGAAAATGCAGCCAGAGCATTGTTTAATCATACCGAATCATTGAAGATAGCAGTGGATGTCCTGGTCAATAACGCCGGTGTGGGGGCCATAGGAAAATTTGAGGCGTTTGATTCAGAAAGATATCATTCGTTGCTTCATTTAAATACGGTTTCTTTAACAGAACTTTGTTGGTTGTATTTACCCGCTATGCGGGCAAAGAATTTTGGCGGTATCATAAATGTAGCTTCTACGGCCGCTTTTCTGCCCTTGGCTTATGTGGCAGTATATGCGGCATCAAAAAGTTATGTGCTTCATTTTTCGGAGGCCTTACATGGTGAACTTTTAGGCACCGGTGTTACAGTTACCTGTTTATGTCCAAGCCGAACAAAAACGAACTTTTCTAAAACAGCTGACAGCCCGTTTCTACAAGACGCTTCCCGGTCTTCCGATACTCCTGAAAATGCAGCCAGAACAGGTATTCGGGCCTTCTTAAAAGGGAAACAAACTGTCATTTCAGGAGGACAAAAGTTTGTCGTATCCATATTGCCACGATTTTTAAGCCGGTCGAGAGTCGTAAAATTGGCCTCTTCCCAATATAAAACAACTAATTCTAATCACTAAAAATTAAAAAAAATGCAAAATTCAAAACAAAATCTCAAGAATATAGCAACCTGGTTGATTGCCGGGCTTGCTCTTTTACTTGTATTTACAGGATGCAGGAAAGAAAATCACCCTCCGGTACTTTCGGTCACCGCAGTAGCATCCGGCCTTGCGGGTCCTATGGGTATCGAAACAGATCGTTATGGCAATTTATGGGTATCGGAAGGCGGTACCGATACTGCCGGTATTAAAGGGAACACCCACAATAATGATGGAAAAGTGATTCTGATTACGCCTGATGGAAAAAAATATGATGCTATCATCCACCTGGCTTCTTATGCCAACGTACATTCTAACGAATTACAGGGAACCGTTCACATCCTGCTGGATGGTCAAACGTTGTACGTTTTATCCGGCGATTATTTGTATCGTGCAGATATATCGCATTTTAAACCGGGAGATCAACCAATAGACGCCAATACCCTCCCTTCAGAAGATATCGCTTCGGTTATTTCTCAAATTCCTTCTGCTAATAACCCGGAAGAGGATTCACATCCTTACAATCTCACCAAAGGACCTGACGGAGATTTGTACATTGCAGATGCGGGAGCTAACGCCATTTTACATCGAAAAGGCGCAAACAATTATTCCATTCTCGCGGAAATTCCAGCCCTTAAGAATCCTTCTTTCCCCGGCCTGGGAGGGCCAAATGTTCAGGCCGTACCCACTTCTATCCGGTATGACGGAAAGGACTTTTTAGTCACTATCCTGACAGGGTTTCCGTTCCCCCAGGAGGAAGCAGTTATTTATAAAGTTTCAATGTCGGGTCATGTTTCTATTTATCAGGAGGGTTTTACCATGCTTGTAGATCAGGCAAAAGGAACCGACTCTAAGCATATTGTGGTCCAGTATGCCTCTTCTTTTAACCCGGCTTCCGGCTATGCATCCAATTCCGGATCGCTGATATGGGTGGATGGCACTACCTCAAAGTTGCTTACAGGGGGACTTAACCAGCCTGTTGCTATCAAACAGGCGGATAGCCATACGTGGTATGTCACTACTTTAGGAGATGGTTCGGTTTTAAAAGTGACCTACTACTGAAAAACCGCCTTTACCAACTTTAGTCGGTATGCGACTATTTAAGTGCCATTAAGCACAAAAGGCCGGTAAAAAACAGAATAACATTCTTTTAAGTACCATAGGTACTTAACATTGACAGCCTGAAACTATGAAATATCCAAAAAACGAGTTTTAAATGGGTAATCTCGCCATCGGGTTTGTAAATTTTTTTTACCGGTCTCTGTTTGTTTTTTAAGGATATGCTCTATTCTTCCAGTTTCAGCACCGCCATAAATGCTTCCTGTGGCACTTCTACGTTACCGATCTGCCGCATGCGTTTCTTTCCTTCCTTTTGTTTCTGTAGCAACTTACGCTTGCGGGAAATATCACCTCCGTAACACTTGGCGGTTACATCTTTTCGCATGGCCGAAATATTTTCCCGGGCGAGTATTTTTGATCCGACAGCAGCCTGAATGGCAATCTGAAATTGCTGCCTGGGCAGGAGGTCTTTTAATTTCAAACACAATTTCCTGCCAAAATCCTGTGCTCTGCTCCGGTGGATCAATGCGCTCAGGGCATCCACCTTATCGCCATTCAATAGGATATCCATCTTAACAATATCAGAGGTACGGTAGTCCAGCGGACTGTAATCAAATGAAGCATATCCCCGGCTGATGGACTTCAACCGGTCATAAAAATCAAAAATAATTTCCGTAAGTGGCATCTCAAAGGTCAATTCTACTCGGGTAGTCGTCAGATAATTTTGGTTTTTTAATATTCCCCTTTTCCCCAGACACAAGGTCATAATCGGCCCAATATATTCCGGCATGGTAATAATCTGTGCTTCTATAAAGGGTTCTTCTATATGCTCTATTCTTGCCGGATCGGGCATCTCGGAAGGGTTGTTGATAATTTGTTTTTCTCCATTGGTTTTATATCCAACAAAACTTACGTTAGGCACCGTGGTAATAACCGTCTGGTTAAATTCCCTTTCAAGCCTTTCCTGGATGATCTCCAGATGGAGCATCCCCAGAAACCCGCAACGAAAACCGAAACCCAGCGCCTGAGAAGTTTCCGGCTCATAAATGAGAGAAGCGTCATTGAGTTGCAACTTATCCATGCAGTCACGCAACTCTTCAAAATCATCTGTAGTGATGGGAAAAATACCGGCAAAAACCATGGGTTTCACTTCCTCAAATCCCTTGATCGCCTGCTTACAGGGGTCGGCAGCCAGCGTAATGGTATCTCCCACTTTAACTTCTTTGGCATTCTTTATCCCGGTAATGATGTACCCTACATTGCCCGCACCAATCTGCTCTCTTTCTTCAGGTTTTAACCTCAATATTCCTATTTCATCGGCATCATACAACTTTCCGGTGTTTACAAACCTCACCTTATCTCCTTTGTGAAGGGTTCCGTTAAAAATCCGGAAATACGCGATCACTCCACGAAAGGAATTGAACATGCTGTCAAAAATAAGCGCCTGCAGCGGAGCTTTCGGATCTCCTTTTGGAGCAGGTATTTTTTGAATAATGGTCTCCAATATTTCTGACACCCCCATACCGGTTTTGCCGGAGGCCAGCAGTATTTCATCCTCATCGCATCCCAAAAGGTCTATAATCTGGTCTTTCACTTCTTCAATCCGGGCGCCCTCCATATCAATTTTATTGATCACAGGAATGATCTCCAGATCATGATCTACTGCAAGGTATAGGTTTGAAATGGTTTGCGCCTGAATTCCCTGGGAGGCATCTACCAGCACCAGGGCGCCCTCACATGCGGCCAGCGCACGGGAAACTTCATAAGAAAAATCCACATGGCCGGGGGTATCTATCAGGTTCAGGATATATTCCTCTTCTCCTGATTTATAACCCATTTGTATGGCATGGCTTTTAATGGTAATTCCCTTTTCTCTTTCCAAATCCATGTTATCGAGCACCTGCGACATCATCTCCCGGTCCGAAACTGTTTGCGTAGCTTCCAGCATCCGGTCGGCCAGCGTACTCTTCCCATGATCAATATGTGCTATGATGCAAAAATTTCGAAAATTCTTCATAAACCACTATTTCGTCGGTAGCGAGGCAAAGGTACCTAAATTGTTACTTCTTATTTTCCAGGCTCTGGGTTGTTTTTTTAAGAAAATCTCTGGCCTTTTGAAAAAAATTACCCTTCCCACCTTTCCCCTTATTTCCTTTTAGTTTTTCTCCTTTTTCCTTCAGGGAGTTAATCTTTTCCTCGGTCTTTTTGTCCACCCCAACCATGGGTTTAACCCCTGAAAAGATAGACTTCCACATCAGGTTGAATACCGAGCGATAGGGATCGCGCTTATAACTGACTTTGGACTGACCCGGCCCCTGGCCTTCCTCCATGTTATTGTCATTAATAACCAATAGATTGGCTGCAAGAGAAATCAACCCCTGTTTCGTCAGATCTCCGGTAGAGTCATCTTTTGACAGGACCGAAACGCCCAGCCGGTCATATTTTAGTGCTACACTTCCATAAGCCCCGCTGTTATCAGCTTTCAGGTTGTAATCCAAAGAATGAATTCTTCCTGATTTTATTTTTACCATACCCAAAGGACGGGTTGCCGGATTTAAAGTAGTAGCATTCAGGTATCCCAGGTGGCCCTTAAACGTAAATTCATTATCTGGATCAGCCAGGTTGAAATTAAAAAACGCATGTAAGGCACCCTTATCCATAAACATCGCTTGCAAATCAGCCTTACAATATTTATTTTTCTGAATAAGAGAAGTGTCGTTGGTGATGTTAAAAATGTTCCCGGTTATGTCATTAAAGGTCACGTACCCTATTTTTTCTGAATTGGGATTAAGTTCCCGGTATTTTACGTTAATATTCTTTAACCTCAGCGTATCTATTTGCAAATCAAGATTACTCTCACGAAGGATTTCCTGCGGAAGCGGTTTCACAACGGGCCTAACAGGAAGTCCACGATTCAGATAAACATCTGCTGTCATATTCCGAACTTGAAACCGGCTTACATGCCATATTCGTTCTCTTAAATCATGAAGACTAAAGCCACTAAAAAGAATGCTGTCTGCGGAAATATCAAACCGGTTTTTCCTATAGCGGAGCGTCTGATCAAATTCATAATCATTGAGTTGGGGAGTAACTTTAAAATTTTTCACAATCCCCTTCCCTTCAATCACCGAAAACCCAATTCCTCCGGTAGATATTTCATATACACTGTCTGCAGTAAAAAACCTACTCCCACGCAGATGCAGCCAGACATCTTTTGCAAACAACAAACGGGAAAGATCCTCTACGGTAGAAGAATCTATTCTTATATCCTGAAGGATCAAATCCATGTGGTCTAAAGCATTTCCCCCGGGCCAGGGTGTATTTTTCTTTTTATATACCAGGGAGATATTGTGAAAGCCGATATGCCCGATTTTAATCTCTTTTAAAGGCCCTGATAAGAGGTTGAACAGGGTTTCTTTAACGGATTCCTGACGGCCGGAATCTTCGCTTTCTTCATGTAAAATAAGGATGTTTGGATTCTCGGCTTTTATTATTTTGATATTAACGGTCTTTCTGGTTACCAGGGAAAGCAGATGGGCATGACGAAGTTTGAATTCATCAATAGAAATATCAAAAAGGTTTGGAGGGGCCCGATGTGCTATTTTTAACCGATTATAGGTATTGGTATCGGGGATCAGATGGAAAGAATCCAGGGTAAAACTTCCCAGCAGCGGATTCAAATGCACCTTAGAAAATTCCACCCGGTAAAGGCTGTCGGAAGCAAGGTAAACCTGTCTTTTCAACCGGTCTGACAAAATCGGCTTATAGTGGCTGACAAACAGCCACGCGCTACCTAAAAGCAAAAGTACCAAGATCATAATAATCAGTACATAATGTTTATAGTAACGCCGGAGATGAGCGGATTTACGCTTTCCCATAAAAGGGTTTTCATTGGCTTCCATCCCACTAAACTACATCAGTTTTAGAATATAGTAACAATTCTTTTAAAATTCGTAGTTTTGAGCCATGACAACTACAAATGTAATCTCCGAAAAATCTCAATATTTTCTTGACCAGGAAGCCAGGTATGGAGCTCACAACTATCATCCGCTACCGGTTGTACTTTCTAAAGGCAAAGGCGTCTTCGTCTGGGACGTGGATGGGAAACGCTATTATGATTTCCTATCCGCCTATTCTGCCGTGAATCAGGGACACGGACATCCCAAAATACTGGCATCCTTTATGGAACAGGCACAGCAACTCACGCTTACTTCCCGCGCATTTTATAACAATGTGCTGGGCGAATTTTGTAAATACATCACCGAACTGCTGGGATATGATAAGGTTCTCCCGATGAACTCCGGCGCAGAGGCGGTGGAAACAGCCCTCAAACTCTGCCGTAAATGGGCTTACAAAGTAAAAGGTGTTCCCGAAGGACAGGCTAAAATAATTGTTTGCAACAACAACTTCCACGGGCGCACCATTACCATTGTTTCCTATAGCTCTGATCCCGTGGCTAAAAAAGATTATGGCCCCTACACCCCGGGATTTGAACAGATTCCCTATAATGATCTTGCGGCCTTAAAAGCAGCTTTGAGCGACCCAAACGTAGCCGGCTTCCTGGTAGAGCCTATTCAGGGAGAAGCGGGAGTAGTAGTACCGGATGAAGGCTATCTTTCTCAGGCGGCCCAATTGTGCAGGGATGCAAATGTGCTGTTCATGGCAGATGAAATCCAAACCGGTCTTTGCCGCACAGGAAGCCTTCTTTGTTGCGACCAGGAAGAGGTTCACCCGGATGTACTCATCCTGGGTAAAGCCCTGTCAGGAGGAACCATGCCGGTATCGGCAGTACTTGCCGATGACGAAATCATGCTCACTATCTTACCGGGGGAACACGGCTCCACTTATGGAGGCAATCCCTTAGCCTGCCGCGTAGCCGTAACAGCCCTTCAGACGCTGATAGAGGAAAAAATGGCTGACAATGCCGCCAAAATGGGAGTACTTTTCCGGCAAGGGCTGAAAGACCTTCATTCTCCTTTTATCAAAGAAATCCGGGGAAAAGGGTTACTTAATGCCATTGTTATCGATCACCTCAATAATAACGCTGCCTGGGACCTTTGTCTGGCGCTAAAGAACCGTGGTCTGTTGGCCAAACCCACACATGGGGATAAGATTCGTTTTGCCCCTCCCCTGGTAATCACCGAAGAACAAATCGGAGAATGCATTAAAATCATTAAAGATGGCCTGACCATCTTTGAATAAAACATTGCTACCATGAGGAAGCCACGATTCTTACAAAGTTCTGCTTACGCGATTGATCTGTTGATCGGGATAACAGACGGCATCATGCTTCCCCTGGCTTTAGCGGCAGCTTTAAGCACGCTCATTCCCCATCCGGGGACTATTTTGCTGATATGCGGATTGTACATTTTGTTCCTGGCCTTTTTAATGGGAACCGCTTCTTACCTGACGATCGTTAATCAGGCCGAAGAGAATGTGGATATGATCCCGGAGATGGAACGTAATAATCCCAACCGATTTGCCCGGCATCTGCAACTTAGGGAAATCCTGGTTAAACTGGAAGTGGGAAATGAAGCCCTCCAAAGGGCCGATTATGAAAACGTGCAATACCACAAACACTGGACCCAATTGCTGGAAGATTTTGGAATAGGAGCTCCCCTTCCGGATTTTGAACGGGCCAGAAAAAGTGGCGCTATGGTAGGGATATCGTTTATCCTTGGCGGCCTTCTGCCGGTTATCCCCTATATTTTTACAAAAAATTCCGAACAGGGCTTGTTGATCGCGCTCCTCCTTTCGGTACTGGGGCTTATTATGGTGGGGATATTCAAAGCTGCCTATACCGGCATTAAAGCCTGGCAGGAATCACTCAGGCTGGTGCTTACCTGCCTGGTAACAACAGGCGCCGTTTTTTTGGTATTTTATCTCTTGAGTAAATAAAATTTATCAGCATGGCATCGGAAGACCGGCAGGCGCTTATCACCTCCATTTTAGATAATGATTTTTATAAATTCACGATGCAAAATGCGGTCATCAAACTTTTTCCCTATGCCCGGGCACGTTATCGTTTCATCAACCGGGGGAATCATTCTTTCCCACCGGGCTTTGCGACTGCCCTTCGGAAGGAAGTAGAAAAGATGCTGCTGCTGGAATTAACCCGACAGGAAAAACAATTTTTAAAAACCCAATGCCCCTACCTGGACCCCACCTACCTGGATTTTCTCAGTGGATTTCAGTATGACCCATCCGAGCTAACCATTTCTCAGACAGGAGATAAACTGGAAGTCCATATTGAAGGGCTCTGGTATCGAACCATCCTTTGGGAGGTTCCCGTGATGGCGCTTATAAGTGAGTTGTATTATAAATTAACCGGTCAGCAGCGCCTTCCCGATGATCAGGTGGCAAACATCGTAAAAGATAAAATACATCATTATCAAAAATTGGGAGTCAAGATAGCTGAATTTGGCACCCGCAGGCGACATTCCTATGCCGTTCATCAACTGGTGGTCAAAACCCTGGTTGAAAACGGGGAATCCTGCTTTACCGGAACCAGCAATGTAGCGTTGGCACGACTGAGCAGGGTAAAGCCCATAGGAACCCACGCCCATGAATGGTTCATGTTCCACAGCGCGCGTTATGGCTGGAAAATGTCGAACTCCCTTGCCCTGGAAAACTGGGTAGATGTTTACAGAGGCGACCTGGGGATTGCCCTTTCGGATACCTATACTTCCAAAGTATTTTTTGAAAGTTTTGACAAAAAGTTTTCAAAGCTTTTTGATGGCGTACGTCATGACAGCGGCGACCCCGTACAATTTGCAAAGGCTGCCATTGAACATTATGAGAAATACAACATTGACCCTCTCAGCAAAACCATTATTTTTTCGGATGCGCTTAACCCCGAAAAAGTGGACCGGATAGCCGCCTTTTGCAGAGACAAAATAGGGATGTCTTTTGGGATAGGCACCAATTTCACAAATGATGCAGGATTGGAGCCCCTGAACATTGTTATTAAGATGTCGGAGACACGCCCCCATGCAGAGCAATGGACCCGGGTAGTCAAATTATCGGACGAACCGGGGAAATATACCGGGGACCCCGACATGATCCAATTGGCAAAAACAATATTAGAAATAAAGAACTAACCCTTCAGCAATTGGAATATTAAATTACTTCCTTATTTTTGTGTTTCGGCTCAATTTTTAAGGGAACAACAATTTATGAATAGAGTAGTCATCACCGGATTAGGCGCTTTAACTCCCATAGGGAACAATGTAAAAACTTATTGGGAAGGATTATCAGCCGGTATCTCCGGGGCCCGTCCCATCACCAATTTCGATGCCTCTTTATTTCGGACTCAATTTGCCTGCGACCTGAAAGGGTTTGATCCTGCCGACCACCTGGATAAAGGGCTCATTCGCAGAACAGACCCTTATATCCAATATGCCTTGGTAGCCGCCGAACAGGCAGTAACCGATTCCGGCCTTGATTTTGATAAAATGAATCCATTGGATACCGGAGTGATCTGGGGCTCCGGTGAGGGCGGGGTTAAAACTTTTGAAGAAGAGATCACCGGCTACGTTAAGGGGGGGTATAAACCCCACTTCAATCCTTATTTTGTCCCCAAGATCATTGCCAATATGGCCGCAGGCATGATTTCCATTAAATATGGGCTCATGGGGATCAACTATGCTGTAGTAACAGCCTGCTCTACCTCAAACACAGCCATTATGGATGCCTTAAATTACATTCGGATGGGCAAAGCCAGGGT
>CAYRBD010000013.1:0-2723 GCA_964422465.1 uncultured Chitinophagaceae bacterium | reverse complement strand
GGAGAATAGGGACACCACTAAAACTTCAGATGCTTAATGGTAAGCCCTTTATTGCTCAACTGTTTTAAAGAATCGATACCAATTTTCAGATGTTCATCCACGTAATCGCGGGTAACCTTTCTGTCGCTTTCAGCGGTCTTTACGCCTTCGGCAATGAGTGGTTTATCCGATACCAGCAACAGCGCGCCGGTAGAGATATGATTATAAAAACCCACGGCAAAAATGGTAGCCGTTTCCATATCTACCGCCATGACCCGGATCTTATTCAAATATTTTTTAAAAACACCATCATGTTCCCATACACGTCTGTTGGTACTGTAGCAGGTACCGGTATAATAATCCCGCTTATAATCGCGAATCGTAGTGGAAATAGCTTTTTGTAAGGCAAAAGCCGGCAACGCAGGTACTTCCGGCGGAAAATAATCATTGGAAGCTCCTTCTCCTCTGATGGCTGCTATGGGCAAAATCAGGTCTCCTACTTTATTGGTTTTCTTCAGGCCGCCGCATTTTCCCAAAAACAAGACCCCTTTGGGTTTTATAGCGCTCAACAGGTCCATCACCGTAGCCGCACTGGCGCTTCCCATTCCGAAGTTAATAATCGTTACTCCCTCCGAGGTAGCACATTGCATGGGATGATCTTCTCCTTTTATGGGAACCTTATTCCATTTTGCAAAAAGCTCCACATAATTTAAAAAGTTACACAACAAAATATAGTCCCCAAAATTCTCCAACTTTTCCCCCGTGTAACGAGGCAACCAGTTAGCCACAATTTCTTCTTTTGTATTCATCTGTTTTAGCGTTAAATATAAAATAATTATTTTACATCCAAATTAAGAGCCGTTATGGAGCCCCTCAAAGTACCTTTTCTTATCCCCATAGAATATCCCAAACCGGATTTTAAAATTAGTACAAAAAATGGCAAACAGTTCATCTGGGATGGTATCCGAAAAAAAATGCTTGTACTCACGCCTGAAGAGTGGGTCAGACAAAACTTTATCCGGTTTCTGACCCGGGTGATGCACTATCCGGCCTCTTTACTGGCGCTGGAAAAAGAAATCCGGCTGGCCTCCCGAAAAAAAAGATGTGATATCATCGTTTATAAAAAAGCGGTTCCCTGGATGATTGTAGAATGTAAAGAAACAAGGGTACCCCTTAATCAAAAGACTCTGGAACAGATAATCAATTATAATATGTCTCTCCAGGTGCCTTATCTTGTATTAACCAATGGTGAAACCACCTATGCCGTACAACGAGATTCCACTTCCTGGAATTATATTAGAACACTTCCCCCCTGGAAGGAATGAAAATTGCAAACTGCCAACTGTCCTCCGCCTCTCACACCTCCCTGTTCAGGTCAAACTGCTCCAACTCATGAGCGACTGCGGTCAGGAAAGTAGCCCCGAGAGAGCCATCCACAATCCGGTGGTCGTAAGACATAGAGAGGTACATCATCTGACGTATGGCAATAGAATCGCCCTGCTCGGTTTCCACCACCACTGCACGCTTCTTTATGGCCCCAACCGCTAATATGGCCACCTGGGGTTGGTTGATAATGGGGGTGCCCGACAGACTGCCAAAAGTACCCACATTCGTAAAAGTAAAGGTGCCATCGCGCGTAGCATCAGGAGCCAGCCTGCCCTCCCTCGCATTATAAGCCAGCTCATTTACCTGATGTGCCAATCCTACCAGGTTCAACTGGTCCGCTTTTTTAATCACGGGAACAATCAGGCTTCCATTATTTAAAGCGGTAGCCATCCCTATATTAATATCTTTTTTGATAATGATCTTATCTCCTTCTACCGAACTGTTGATGACAGGGAATTTCTTAATACACTTGACAATGGCTTCAATAAACAGGGGTGTAAAAGTCAATTTCTCCCCTTCCCGCTTCACAAAATCATTTTTTACCCTTTCACGCCAATTGACCAGGTTGGTTACATCCGCTTCGCTGAAACTGGTTACATGCGGGCTGATGCGTTTGCTCTGCACCATGTGTCCGGCGATCATCTTCCGCATGCGGTCCATTTCAATAATTTCCACATTCCCATCCTGCTGCCTTTCCGGCAAATGGGTTACGGCTTTCTCAACCGGCGCTTCCTCAACTTTCTCCCTTTGAGAAGGTTGTTCCCCTTGCGCCTTCCCGGCCTTCTTTTCCGAAACATATTGAAGAATATCTTTTTTGGTCACCCGGCCTTCCAAGCCACTGCCCTGCATCTTTTCCAACTCAGCAAACCCGATTCCTTCCTCCCGGGCTATCTTCAATACGAGCGGAGAATAGAAACGCGCTCCCCTGCTCTCCTCTCCTTCTGAAGCTTCCGGCTGTACCCCTTCTTCTGCAGTGGCAGGTTCTGCCGTATCCGTCTCCCCGGAATCCTCTTCATCTTCCATCAACAGGGCCACATCATCATCTCCCTCCTGATGGGGCATTTCCCCTGATATTTCAATTCGCGCTATAGGAGCCCCTACCGGAACTACATCATTTTCCTGGAAAAGAATCTCTTTAACAGTGCCTTCCACGATGGAAGGAACCTCGCTATCTACTTTGTCTGTAGCAATCTCCAGCACGGTTTCATCTTCCTCCACATGATCTCCAGGCTGCTTGTGCCAGTGGAGGATAGTAGCCTCCATGATACTTTCTCCCATCTTGGGCATGACCAAATCTATTACTGCCATATATTTATTATTTGGGATTTCAGTTCATTCTCTTTCAATCCATTTATTTT
>CAYRBD010000012.1:32388-46522 GCA_964422465.1 uncultured Chitinophagaceae bacterium | reverse complement strand
ACCGGCACTACGGCCTCCCTGATATTTTCCAACTCAACGGCAATGGCCCGCATAAAGTCGGCACGTTGTTTTAAACTAAACTTTCTATATTCCTCAAAAGCCCGTTGTGCTTTTTGCATAACGGTGTCAATGTCGTTCTTTATGTTTTTGTCAATCGTAGTAGCGGCCATAATTCTATATTTTTGGTTCTTTTAATTTCTTTTATGTTAACATCAAAATACGGAAAGTGTTGACGAATGCTAATACTACATGACCCCGCTCACCTCTTTCTGAAGTTTTTCTCTCAGAACAGCCGGCATGGCAACAGGTTTCCTGTTTTTATAATCAAAACAGAGCATAGCAGTTTTCACATCTGCTATGGAAATGCTGATGCCTTTACGTACACAGCTTATTTTGTAAAGCAAGTCAAAACCTCTGGTTGTCAAGTCGGAGGGACCTACTGATAGGTCCAGCAGATCCCCCTGAAATCCCTCTCCTCTGTAAACCAAGGCCGCATCCGTCATGATCAGTCCGGCGCCAAAAGCATCCAGTTCGCTGCAACCCAAATGACGCAGGTATCTGATTCGGGCTTCATGGACAAGTGCCAGTACGGCATCATTCCCCAGATGTCCGCCGTAATTTATATGCTGAACCAATACTGTCAATTGTGTGGAAAAGGGTAATTCTTCCTTCGGGAAAACAATTTTAACTCTTGCCATATTCCGTATTGATTACTTTCTTTTTGGAAAAAAAATCTGCCAGCTTCTGAAAAGCCCTGGCCCGATGACTGTACCTGCTTTTTTCTTCAAGGGTCATTTCTCCAAAAGTTTTATCGGCGCCTTCGGGAACGAAAACAGGATCATAACCAAAGCCTCCTTCTCCCTGTGGTTCTTTGGTAATTTTGCCCTTACAAATTCCCTCAAACTGCCGTTCTTTTCCATTCAAAATCAGAGACACCACAGTTCGAAACCGGGCTTCCCGTTGCGCAATATCTTCCAGTTTTTTTAGAAGCAGCTTTATATTATCATCCGAATTTTTTTGTGGACCGGCATAACGAGCAGAAAAAACACCCGGCTCCAGGTTCAATGCAAACACCTCAAGTCCGGTATCTTCACTAAAACAATTTTTACCAGTCTTTTCATAAATGGTTTGGGACTTCTGACGGGCATTTTCTTCCAGCGTATCGTAAGGCTCGGGGATTTCCTCCGTAAGCCCGGCCTCGTTCAGGCTAATCACGTTCCAGTCAACTTCAGCCAACGCCCGAATTTCTTTTACTTTATCTTCGTTGTGTGTTGCAAAAATAAGATTAATCATAAAGTCATTTTAATTCAAAAAAGTCTTGTAAAGCAGCCCAGAATGCTTTCTTCCGTTGCTTATCTGTCTGAAGTTTATTCAGGTCATAAGCGAATAATAAAGGAATAGTTTCTATATGCTGTATTTCATTTATTGCGAACGGTTTATCCTGCCATTTTTCAAAAAAAGGGCCAAACCAGATCATTTTTTCGGGGGCATGTTGATAAATCAGATGCGAAAGAACAACCCCGGGAGAGTTTGCACAATTGACCAGCGCTACATCATTCATACTCAATTTACAGGCTTGTAAAATATTGGTCAGAAAGGTAAACAAATCATCAGGAAGCCAGGTCTCCTTTTCATTATAAATAAGAAGCAGGATAGCACGTTCATTGTTTCCCAAAAAAGGGACGGTCTTGCTTGCCTCCTGCGTATGTTTCTTCTGAACTGCCTCCAACGGCAAAAGCGGCGTCTTATACAGACCGGACAAGAGAAAAGGGTCCAAAGGAATTTGCTTCAGGCTCATAAGTAAATTCTTTACTTTTTTTAACAACAAAATTGAGATAAATTCTGTTTATTTGCAATAGTAGGCATATTTGTAAGCAAGTGTCCGGTAAAATCCAAAAAAACTATAAAATATTTATCCTGCATGTCCACAATAACATCAGAAGTAGCGACAGACCGTATAAAGAAGGGAAAAGAATCGTGGCCCGTTGAGCACATAAAGAAAAGCCGGCTGGAGGAAGTTGATTTAAACAACCTGGCCTTTGGGCGGGATTTTTCTGACCACATGCTAATCGCCAGATATCTCAATGGCGCCTGGCGGGAAGTAAACATCAAACCTTTTGGCAATCTCTCCTTAAGTCCGGCCAGTCTGGCTCTCCATTACGGACAATCTATTTTTGAAGGCATAAAAGCCTATAAAAATAAAGATGGGCAAATTGGCATTTTTCGGCCGGAAAAAAATTTTGAACGCTTTTTAAAATCTGCTGCCAGAATGGCCATGCCTCCCGTACCATACGAAATTTTCATAGAGGGGATCTGGCAACTCGTACAACTGGATAAAGACTGGATTCCTGATAAGGAAGGCAGTTCCCTGTATATTCGCCCTCTGTTATTTGCCTCTGACGGAATGCTGGGGGTAAAGGCCGGATCGGAATATATTTTTCTGGTAATTACCTCTCCCAGTGGCCCTTATTATAATAAGCCGCTCAAATTATATGTTGAGGATTATTATGTACGCGCCGCCGAAGGAGGGGTAGGCGCTGCTAAAACAGCAGGCAATTATGCAGCAAGCCTGTTGCCCACCCAGAAGGCCGTCAATAAAGGCTGTGACCAGATTCTCTGGACGGATGCCAAAGAGCATAAATACCTCCAGGAATGCGGTACCATGAACTTGTTCGTGGTGATAGACGGGGTAGCCATCACGGCTTCTCTAAAAAAGGATTCTATCCTGGCCGGTATCACCCGGGACAGTGTTATTGATATTTTAAGAGAAAGAAAAATTCCCGTGGAGGAGCGCGAAATCTCTATTGATGAAGTGGTAGCTGCCCACAAACGTGGTACCCTGGAAGAAGTATTTGGCACCGGCACCGCTGCCAACATCATTTTCGTTCAAGAACTCCTTTATGGAAAACAAAATATTAAACTGACGCCCCACGATCAATGGAAACTGGCCCCCTCGCTACTCAAAGAATTAAATGAAATTCACTACGGTCTGATAGAAGACCACCGGAACTGGATGTGGAGAGGATAATTCGGAGAAAAAAGAAGACACAGATCATGAAGACGTTTGATATCCCGATTATTTATCGTAGTCCACTGATTAATGCCGTCAAGAAAAACAGGGAAAAAGCAGACCGGAGAAAAAAAGATTTTACCCCTACCCTCCTGGATTTCGGCCCTGTAAAAATTAAACTGGCTCGTCATTTTGGATTTTGCTATGGGGTACAAAATGCCATAGAAATTGCTTTCAGAACAATAGAAGAAAATCCGGGAAAACAGGTTTACCTCTTAAGTGAAATGATTCACAATCCACATGTCAATCAAAACCTGCGGGAAAGAGGGGTTCGTTTTATTATGGATACTTCCGGGAAACAAATAATTCCCTGGAGCCAGATTAACGAAGAAGATATTGTCCTCATCCCGGCTTTCGGGACGACACTGGAAATAGAAAAACAAATTCAACAAATTGGAATCATTTCCGATCAATACGACACAACCTGCCCTTTTGTGGAACGGGTATGGAACAAAGCCTCCTCCATCGGAGAAAAAGTTTACACGGTTATTATCCACGGGAGACCACGCCATGAGGAGACACGCGCCACTTTCTCCCATAGCCATGCTCATACCCCTACGCTTATCATCCGGAATATCGAAGAAGCCCGTTTTTTGGGAGAAGTAATCCTGGGAAAAGCCACAAAAGACGCCTTTTACAACTATTTTGAAGGACGTTATTCCAAAGGCTTTGAAATAGAAAAAGACCTGAAAAGAATTGGCGTGGTCAATCAGACAACCATGCTGGCGGAGGAGACAAAAGAAATTTCGGACTGTCTCAGGCAGGTAATGATAGAAAAATACCAATTACACGAAAATCAAGTTTTACAACATTTTGCAGATACAAGAGATACCCTTTGTTACGCCACCAATGACAACCAGACTGCGGTAAAACAACTGCTAAAAGATGATGCCGATCTGGCCATTGTAGTGGGCGGCTATAACAGTTCCAACACCTCCCATCTGGTGGAACTCTGTGAAAACAAATTGCCTACGTATTTCATTTCTTCAAGGGAAAAGATCATTTCTGATCATCAAATATCTCATTGGGACTTGAAACAAAAAGAAGAAATAACCACCGACGCATTCTTACCGGAGAAAGAGCCCCTGACGGTTGCCCTCACGAGTGGCGCCTCTTGTCCGGACGCTTTGGTTGAAAATGTGATCAGAAGATTGCTCTCTTTCTATGGGCTGGAACACAGAGTGGAAGAAAAAATAAATGAATTTTCTGAAGAAGACGCATAGCTTTATAGCTCCTGCTCCAGCAACCGCGGTCGCTCCTTTTCCAGTTTCAACAACAATTCTCCAAACAGGGTATTGGCCCATGCAAACCACTTTCGGGTAAAATCTTTCGGATTATCCATGTTAAAGGATTCATGCATAAAGCCCGTACCGGCATGCGTGGTCTTCAGCCAGTGCAGGCACTTCCTGATTTCCTTGTCATCATCAGAGGTCATAGCCCGCATAATAATGCTCATTGGCCATATTTTATTTAACAGGGTATGTGGACTGCCATTTCCCTCTGCAGCAGTACCTTTAAAGAAATACGGATTCCTGTCACTCATAACAAAAGCCCGCGTGTTCCGGTAAACCTTATCATCCCTGTCAAGCGTATTTAAATAAGGAAGAGACAACAGGCTGGGGACATTGCTGTCATCCATGTAAAGATGATTTCCATAACCATCGGTTTCAAAAGCATATAGGTTTCCAAAATGCTGATGCTCCACAATTGCATATTTCTTTAATGCAGCTTCTACCTCCTCTGCAAGGTCATTGCAAACTCCGGCAAAATCGGCATCTTTTTTAATCTTTTGACTCATTTCGGCTAATTGCCTCAGGGAAGCGACGGCAAAAAGGTTGGAGGGAATCAGGAAAGGGAAAATAGTGGCATCATCTGAAGGTCTGAAGATGGAAACAATTAACCCGACCGGCACAACCGGGTTACCATACCCATTCCCCGGAACGGTATCTGTTGACCAGGATGTCACCCGTCCAAATTTATAAGGACCATGACCCTTTTTACGTTGCTGAACCTCCATCGTCTGCACGGCCAGCTTCATGGCTTGTATCCATTTTTCATCAAAAGGAGAAGTATCTCCGGTTTCTTTCCAATAGCCATAAGCCAAGCGTATCGGATAGCAGAGCGAATCCAGTTCGTATTTCCGTTCATGCAGCCAGGGGGTCATTTTTGTCAGGTCTTTATCCCACTCGCTCCCGGTAGGTCCATCATTAAAGGCATTAGCATACGGGTCAATAAGAATACATTTGGTCTGCCGGTTAATGACTCCTGCAATCAATTGTTGTAATTTAGAGTCTTCCTTTATAAGGGGTAAATAAGGCCATACCTGCGCGCTGCTGTCGCGAAGCCACATGGCATGAATATCGCCCGTGATCACAAAGGTATCGGGCCGACCCGCATCTTCTTTAAAATAAACTGTAGTATCCAGCGTATTAGGGAAACAGTTTCCAAACATCCATGCCAGTTCCTTGTCTTTTATTTTCTTTTGCATCCGAGCAATGGTATTTTCTACCGCCTCACTGGTAAAATGCCGTTTGTTCTTCGGTACCCGTACCACCGGAAAATCTGCGGGAGGCGCCCCTTTTAAAATGGAAGGCATCCCCAGGACAGCACCTGCAAAAGCGGACTGTTTAAGAAAGTTTCTTCTTTCCATATTTTTCTACTTTGGCCCTAAAGTAAGAAATTATGGGAGATTAATACAGGAAGATTTTACTTACATTTGCTCCAATATTCACTGCTAAACATTTTAGTAATTCTACAATATGGCTAAAAAACAGGAACAAGATCTATTCAATGCCTATGATGAAGGTTCTATTATCTCCTTAGACTGGAAAGAGCATATTCGCCTTCGTCCGGGAATGTACATTGGTAAACTTGGAGATGGCAGCAGCCAGGATGATGGAATTTATGTATTGTTAAAAGAAGTGATTGATAACTCCATAGATGAATTTACAATGGGGTTTGGGAAAACGATAGATATTGCTATTACTGAGCATGATGTAAAAGTACGCGACTACGGACGCGGTGTTCCTCTGGGTAAAGTAGTAGAAGTAGTCAGTAAAATAAATACCGGCGCCAAATACGACAGCAAGGTTTTTCAAAAGTCGGTTGGGCTGAATGGCGTGGGAACCAAAGCCGTCAATGCCTTATCCTCCTATTTTAAAATCCGGTCTATAAGAGAAGGCAAAGCCAAAGAAGTAGAGTTTGAAAGAGGAACGCTGATAAAAGAACACAAAATAAAAAAATGCGATGAGCCCAACGGAACAGAAGTAACTTTTATCCCGGATACACAGGTCTTCAAGAATTATCGTTTTCGTCCTGAATATCCGATTCTTCAGATACAAAATTATTGTTATCTTAATTCGGGACTGAGCATCAAACTGAATGGGAAAAGATATTATTCTAAAAACGGACTGCTTGACCTGTTACGGGACAAGGTAAACGAAGAAGAAGTACGATACCCTATTATTCATTTAAAAGAAGATGATATTGAAATTGCCATAACCCACACAGATGAGTATGGCGAGGATTATTACACTTTCGTAAATGGCCAGCATACCACCCAAAACGGGACACACCTATCGGCCTTCAGGGAAATGTATGTAAAAACCATCCGCGACTTTTTTAAGCATACTAACGGCAGCAAAAAAGCATACGAAGCTACGGATATACGGTCATCAATATGTGCCGCTATAGCTGTAAGAATACAAGAGCCTGTTTTTGAATCTCAAACAAAAACAAAATTAGGCTCTACACATGTATATGAAGGCGGCCCTTCCATGAAAAGTTTTATAGGAGACTTCTTAAGCAGAGAACTGGACAATTACCTACACAAAAATCCGGATACCGCAGAGGCCCTAAAAAAACGAATTGAGCAAAATGAGCGGGAAAGAAAAGACATGGCCGGCGTAAAAAAACTGGCTAATGAGAGAGCCAAAAAGGCCAATCTGAGAAACCGTAAGTTGAGAGACTGTCATATTCATTTCAACGATGAAAATAAAAATAAAAAAGACCACGAAGAACTCAATGAGAAAAAGTTGAAAACTACGTTGTTCATTACAGAAGGAGACTCTGCCAGTGGTTCTATAACAAAATCCCGTAACGTAGAAACCCAGGCAGTGTTTAGTCTGCGCGGAAAACCTTTAAACAGCTATGGTTTAAAAAAGAAAATCGTTTATGAAAACGAAGAGTTTAATCTACTGCATCATGCCCTGAACATTGAAGAAGGGCTGGACAACTTGCGTTACAATCAGATTGTTATAGCTACCGATGCAGATGTAGATGGTATGCACATACGGCTTTTACTGCTCACCTTTTTCCTGCAATTCTTTCCGGACCTCGTGAAAAACGGACATGTCTATATCTTAGAAACCCCCCTTTTCAGAGTGCGCAACAAGAAGGAAACTATCTATTGCTATGATGAGGAAGAAAAACAGGAAGCGATTGAAAAATTAAAAGGCAAACCCGAAATCACTCGTTTTAAAGGATTAGGAGAAATATCTCCGAAGGAATTTGGTAACTTTATTGGTGAGGACATCCGATTGCAACCGGTCATCATCAATAAAGATACCACCCTTCCCAAACTCCTCTCTTACTATATGGGGAAAAACACTCCAGATAGACAGAAGTTCATTATTGAAAGCCTCAGAGTAGAAAAGGATCTGGTTGAGGCCGTCTGAATTTTATCTCGCCGCTTCCAAAGCAGCATCATAATCAGGTTCGTCTGTAACTTCCTGTACCTGTTCTGTATAAACGATCTTGCCCTGCGCATCTGTTACAATAACCGCACGGCTCAGCAACCCTTTCAACGGGCCATCAGCCATTTGCACACCATAAGCATGGCCCAGGTCGCTTCTAAAATCGGATAAGGTTACTACATTTTTCAATCCTTCGGCGCCACAAAACTGTGCTTGCGCAAAGGGTAAATCTTTAGAGATACAAAGGACTATAGCATCATCGAGGTCAGCTGCTTTTTTATTAAAATTGCGTACAGAGTTTGCGCATACTCCCGTATTCACACTTGGGAAAATGCTCAAAATCAACTTTTTTCCTGCAAAATCAGACAGGGACTTTTCTGAAAGATCATTTGCTACAAGGGTAAAATCCTGTAACTGACTTCCTTTCTCCGGTAAGTTTCCTACAGTATGAACATCCTCTCCATGAAATTTAATCGTTGCCATAATCCATTTTTAATTTTTGATAAATAAGTATTGCTGTTATTACAACTAACCAGACATATTGTTTAAAAAATCAAACCAGTTCCAACAAAGCCAGCGCATCATTGATATGCTTCATCTCCTCTTTTGGAATATTCAATTCAGCGGCACGGGCATTTTGAATGGCCTGTTCCGGATTCCGCCCCCCGGCCAGAGCCACTGTAATACCCGGTTGGTCAATAGTCCAACGCAAAACCAGTTGAGCCAAAGTGGCATTATGCTCCTCTGCAATAGGTTTAATTTTTTCCAGAAATTTATTTACCTGTTTAATGTTTTCTGTTTTAAAGTATTTATTGGTACTCCGGCTGTCCCCCTCTTCAAATTGATGATCCGGTTGAAACTTCCCGGTCAGCAAGCCACGTTGCATCGGGCTATATGCCAAAATTCCAATTTGATGTTGTATGCAATAAGGGATTTCCTCCTTTTCATAATCTTTTAACAACATACTATAAGGCACCTGATCGCTGGCCAGATGAAGGGTTTTTTCTGCTTCTTTTAATTCGCTCAATCTATAATTGCACACAGCAGCAGCCCTGATCTTACCCTGGTCTTTCAACCTGTCCAGCGCTTCCATAGTTTCTTCAATAGGCGTAGAGGGTACTGGCCAATGGATTTGATAAAGGTCTATATAATCAACGCCCAGCCTTTTCAGGCTCTGTTCGCATTCATCAAAAATACTCTCTTTGTCGGCGCGCCCGTATATCTTTATGGGTTTCCCATTTTCATCCACAGTATCTGCAATAAATTCTCCCTCGCGGGTATCCCAGCGTCGTGCAAATTTGGTAAACAGTTGTATTTTATCACGAGGTTTCCCTTTTATAGCTTCCCCAACAATTTGTTCACTTTTTCCAAAACCATAAATAGGCGCGGTATCTATGGAGCTCATTCCTTCATCCAGAGCGGCATGAATAGCGTTTATTGCGTCCTTCATATCCGAACCGCCCCATTGCCATCCGCCGATAGCCCAGGCGCCGAAAGTAATAGCAGAGACTCTCAAATCGCTCTGTCCAAGTGTTCTATATTCCATAATCGAAAATTTAATTTAAAATTGATGGTAAATTTAAAAAAAAACATTTGAGCTGCAAAACTTGTAATATTTTATAAAAATAGAACGAAGGAGGGCTAAGATGCGATGGCTGGTTTATCTTCTTATGGTTTTGCCGTTGTTTCCGGCATTCAACAGACCTCTACCTGCAAAGAGCACTTCTCATGTAAAGATTTCTTTTTCTTCCTTTTTTGTTTTACAACCGGATACAGATTCCGTTACACGCTACAGACCTACCGCCAAGGTTCCCCCGGAGACGGAGAATTTATGGCCGGTAAAAACACCACCTGTTCTCAAAGGCTCACTTCTTCCCGATCACCGGATTATAGCATTTTATGGAAACCTTTTTTCTAAAAAAATGGGAATATTAGGTAAATTTCCACCCGTTATTGTCTTATCCAAGCTTCAAAAAAAGGTTAGGCAATGGGAGGAAGCTGACAGTACGAAAAAAGTAATACCTGCTTTAGAGTTAATCACAGTTTCAGCACAGAGTATGCCCGGGAAAGACAGTTTGTACCGGCTAAGAATGCCTTACACCATAGTGGACAGTGTTCTCGAAATGGCAAAAAGTATAAATGCGCTGGTTATATTAGATTTCCAAATAGGCAGAAGTACGGTAGAAGAGGAGATTCCACATTATAAGAAATACCTGAAAATGCCAAATGTAGAGCTGGCTGTTGATCCTGAATTTGCCATGAAGAAAAATCAGGTGCCCGGCAGGAGAATCGGTTCACTTGATGCAACGGATATTAATTTTTGTATTCAATATCTTAAATATTTAGTTGACACTTGCCATTTACCTCCTAAGTTATTAATTGTTCATCGCTTTACAGAAAATATGGTCACGAATTACAAGGATATAAAACCCTGCTCTCAAGTGCAGGTTATCATGGATATGGATGGTTTTGGTTCTCAATATTTGAAAAAAGAGAGCTATCACGAGTTCATTTACAAACAACCGGTAGAATATACGGGCATCAAACTCTTTTTTAAAAATGACAATATGGATGGCCATAAAATGATGAGCCCGGAGGAGGTACTTCAACTTTTTCCACAACCGGTATATGTTCAATACCAATAAATAAATGTAAATTAAAATGGATACAGATGTTATAATTGTTGGCGGAGGCTTGTCGGGATTAGTAGCTGCGACAACGCTTATCGACTTGGAAAAAAAAGTGGTTCTCCTGGATCAGGAATCAGAACAGGACCTGGGAGGACAGGCCTTTTGGTCATTTGGCGGACTTTTTCTGGTTGACTCGCCGGAGCAACGGCGTTTAGGTATTCGGGACTCTTATGACTTAGCTCTGCAGGATTGGCAGGGTACCGCAGGTTTTGATCGGGAAGAAGACTATTGGCCCCGAAAATGGGCGGAGACTTATGTAGCTTTTGCAGCGGGAGAAAAACGGTCCTGGTTAAGAAAAAAAGGCATTCACTTTTTCCCGGTGGTCGGATGGGCAGAGCGGGGAGGGTATGACGCTATGGGGCATGGTAATTCTGTACCCCGATTTCATATTACCTGGGGTACTGGACCGGGATTGATAGCCCCTTTTGTCCGCCAGGTAAATGAAGCCCTGAAAAAGGGCCGGATAGCCATAAGATTTCGCCATCAGGTTAAAGAACTTATAGTAAAAAACGGCGTTGTCCTTGGTGTACAGGGCAATATTCTGGAAGAAGACAAACTGGCAAGAGGGAAGAAAAGTTCCCGAAAAAAAATTGATGAATTTGCCCTTCGGGCTCAGGCAGTGGTCATTGCTTCCGGAGGTATCGGCGCCAATCAGAAGCTGGTAAGACAAAACTGGCCAAAAAGATTAGGGCCTCTTCCGGGAAAAATGCTAAGCGGCGTACCGGATTATGTGGATGGTCAAATGCTATCCACGGCAGAAAATGCCGGCGGGCACCTCATCAATTCTGACCGCATGTGGCATTATACAGAAGGGATAAAAAATTGGGCACCGATATGGAGTCATCATGGAATCCGGATCCTTCCGGGTCCCTCTTCCTTATGGTTTGATGCCAGAGGCAACCGCTTACCGGCGCCCTGCTTTCCGGGATTCGACACCCTGGGAACCCTCAGCCACATCCTGCATACCGGCTATGATTACAGCTGGTTTGTCCTCAATCAGAAGATCATTAGTAAAGAATTTGCACTTTCCGGATCTGAACAAAATCCGGATCTAACGAATAAAAACTGGCGACAGGTGATTAGCCGCGCCTTTGGCAAATCAGCAACCGGGCCAGTGGAAGCCTTTAAAGAAAAAGGAGCCGATTTCATTGTAAAAGACCATCTTGATGATCTAATTCATGCCATGAATTTATCTACGGCAGCACCTATTTTGGATGAGAATTTATTAAAGCAACAAATCATAGCCAGAGACCGGGAAATGGAAAATCCTTTTTCAAAAGACCTGCAGATCATCGCGCTTAGGGGGTCGAGAAAATATATTGGCGACAGACTCGTCAGAGCAGCAAAACCCCATAAAATATTGGATCCGCATACCGGTCCCCTTATAGCGGTAAAGTTACATATCTTAACCCGTAAAACGCTGGGCGGATTAGAAACTAACCTTTCTTCACAAGTGCTGAATAAAGAGGGGCAACCCATCCCGGGATTGTTTGCTGCCGGTGAAGCTGCAGGATTCGGAGGCGGCGGCATGCATGGCTACCGGTCTTTGGAGGGCACTTTTCTGGGAGGGTGCATCTTTTCGGGAAGGATAGCCGGGAGAGCGGCAGGAGAAAGTGTACTATGAAATACGTATGGATAGGGCCATTCTATTACTCACATAAAGTAACCTGGCAAACCAAAAACCTCACTTCTTTTCATTTTATCTTCTTTAATGCCGGCCCTCCCCCAACATGTAAGCCCACACCTTTTTAAATTCGGGAAACAAGGTGGAGCCGTGAGGGTCTTTAGTATGAATATTATTAACCAAAATATGATGGTCTCCACGGATAGGATTACCCGGATGCACCATAAGCGTATCCGGATGTATCTGAGCCATCAGCTTCTTACAATTGGCAATCTGATATTTTACATTAAAGGGGTCTTTCAGATTTAAGAATGCATAATATCGTTTTTCGGGCGTAGCGCTTTTGTCAGACAACCAGGGAGAAGGCCGGTTCATATCCACCAGATAATCCTGCGGACCGGAAAAGATCAGTACCCTGTTTACTCTAAACATTTTTCCCAGCATAGCCGCATGACCCGAACCCTGCGAATGGCCGGCAACAATAATCCTCTCCCATTTTGGCTTGCCTTTTTTCATATAATGCGCCCATCCGCCATCCGGATCCTTTACAACAAGAAATTGTAAGAATGTTCTGAATCTGTTTAAAAGGCTGTTAGCACTATCAACTTCCGTTTTGTCACTCACGGGGGCCCCGGTAATGATCTCTTTCCTAAAATCATAAGAACAGGCGCTATCCTGACTATGCTCACAAACTGTGGATATCACATTATTCTTATAATCAATACTGATAACATGATAACCCATGGTGGCAAACAGGCTATCTATAGCGCGCATGCTTTCAGCGCTTGCTCCTGTTCCTTCAATCATCAGGACCAACTTATGATGAGAACGCGCTACAGGGCTATAAAGTGCAATATCCGGTCCATGAACCTCCTGAACCCGAGGAGCTATTTCATTCGGATGCGCAACGATAACCTTGAACTGGGCAACGCCCCCAAAGCTTAAAAGGGTAAATAAACTGAAGAATAAGATAACGGCAACTCTTTTGTTATGCAGAAGATTTTCCATCGTAATTAAGTATTGAATACACAAATAAAATATAAATGTGCGAATTATCACAATGTGCTCCTCACTTCCACACATAAGTTCCCACAGCGCCCCCTGTCAGACGCGTAGAAACACGCTCTCCATTAAATTCAATATTAAATCTTTGCTCCTGATCTCCGTCATTCAAAACAATAAGAACTTTCATTCCATCCTTGTTTTGAAAAGCCACATTTTGCAGGTTGCCTGTCAGATTACTGGATACCCTTACTGCTCCCGGACGTACAAACTTGGATGCCGCCGCGATAATGTAATACGAAACATTTCTTTTGACGTCACCGCCAATAGTCAAAGCTCCTTTACAAGTTGTACATCCACCCAGAGTATGTGGACCGTAATCAGGGTCGGAAGCCAGATTCCATTCCAATACATTTCTACTCCAGTTTCTCATGGCGCCAATGATCAGGTTTTTCACATGCCACTGCAGATCACCGGAAAACTGACCGGTCGTAGCCGTATACTGTTCTGTAAAGTAAATATTCTTTTCCGGATAGGCATCATGAACTTTTGAAAGCGCGGAAATATCCCCTGCATATAAATGAAATGCAGAACCATCCACATACCTTCGCGCATCTTCATTCTTTAAGATTGTTAAAGGGTAGTCCGGTCGGTCACAATTGTGATCGTAAATAATAATTTTTGTATTGATACCCGCTTTTTTAAAAGCCGGACCTAAATTATTTTTAATAAAAGCAGCCTCTTCATCAGCTGTCATTACCATACTCGGATTGTTATCTGGATTTAAAGGCTCATTTTGAGGTGTAACCGCATCAATATGAATACCATTGTTTTTCATCTCCTGGATATACTTCACAAAATACTTTGCATACACGTTATAATATTCAGGAGCCAGCTTACCCCCAATGGAACTGCCATTGGTTTTCATCCAGACAGGAGCCGACCACGGTGATCCAAGAATTTTTAAGTCCGGATTAATACTTAATATTTCTTTCAACAGCGGAACCAGATCATATTTATCCGCTCCTAAATCAAAATATTGCAGAGTAGTATC
>CAYRBD010000012.1:0-32288 GCA_964422465.1 uncultured Chitinophagaceae bacterium | reverse complement strand
ATTTTGTTTTTGAAACAACACACTTTGATCTGCTTTGGTCAGCCACAGTTGTACATCTGTTTCCATCGGAGGCTGCGGACTGTCAGAAGAATCTGCCGGAAGGTCTTGTTCTGGTATATCATGAGCTCTACTGCACCCTATACCTAAAAAGAGAAATAAGCAAATCCCTAAAAAGAACAATTTATTCATTATTAATTCTTTTTTATCTTGGTCATCATAGAACAGTCATATTCTTTCCCCTGTTCTTTATTTTTTCTGAAATACTCTTACATAATCTACAAACATCCGTTGCGGAAATTGGGTGGTATTATCCGGAGGGCCGGGCCAATCTCCACCCACCGCTACATTAAAGATAAAAAAAGAAGGTTTATCAAAAGGATAAATCCCATCCGAAATATCCTGTCTTGCGGCTTTTACATAAGGAAAGTCATCCATTAATATTTGCAAACTATCAGGGGTCCAGACCAGGCTAAACACATGAAATTCTTTTGAAAAATCCCCTGTAGACGAATTGTGCGTATTGTTAAATGTACCCTCTGTTCCATCTTTTTTTTGCCAATGAAAGGAACCGACTACCGTTTTAGGATTTTTCCCGATTACTTCCATAATATCTATTTCGCCACACTGTGGCCAGCCAACAGAAGAAATATTGCTTCCCAGCATCCACAAAGCCGGCCATAAGCCGTGATCAACCGGAAGCTTTGCCCGTATATCCATCCGGCCATAGGTGAATTCCTTCTTCCTCTGCGTGGTAATCCTGGCAGAAGTGTATTTACTACCGTTGTAATCCTCTTCTCTGGCTTCAATAACTAAATTACCTTCTGAAAGAAAAATATTCTGAGGGCGGGAAGTATAATATTCCAGTTCATTATTCCCCCAGCCATTATCTCCGGTACCGGTTTCATAATTCCAGTCTGTTTCGTTCAGTGTTTTCCCGTTGAATTCATCATCCCAAACAAGATGATAACCGGGATAACTTTCGGGAGTAGAATAGCCGCTGTTGTCTGTAGGCAGATAAGTCCCTTCATTTACAATGGTGCCGGTAGCTTTGGCTATACCCAGGGTGGCTTTCTCCGGATCGCTTAATTGTAAATAAAATTGCTGGTCTGGTTGACGCAGACTATCTTCTTCAATCTCTACATCTATAGTTACTTCTGTTTCTCCAGGCGGAAAAACTAAAGTTCCCGAAGCCTCCAAATAATCTTTTCCCGCCTTTGCTGTACCATCCATAGTCTCATAATGAACGCTAATTTTTGAAGTAGCAGTTTGGCTTAAATCTACATAAAAACGACAAACGGCCGTGGTAGTTTTTCGGTTCACCACAGCATCCCTCACCGAAACGGAGGGCAGGTTTTCCTCAGGACTGTTATTATCATTTTCGTTAGAACAGGATATTAAAGTAAGCCCGCTAAATAGATATATTAATAAGCAGAACACCTTCATACAAAAAGAGGTTTAATTTGTAGAACGCAAAGTATAAGTCCACCAGGTAGCGGCAGCATCCGTACCCTCATTAATAGAAAGGGTAAGCAGATCGTATCCGTCTTTATGAACCATCCCTATAATATCATAGGTAATGGATTGTACAGGAGCAGTCTTATTGTCCGCTCCATTTGTAACCCTCGGAAAACCAATATGAGCGCCTGTTCCGATTACTTTTAATTGGCCATATTCCGGCTTTGTACCCGCATCCTTAATGATCTGATAATGAAAATCTCCGGAAGACCAGGGCTTTTGAGTAGTAGTAAGATCAGCGTCCACGCCGCAGGAATTATCGGCTTTTCCCAGATAATCCTCGCTAAAGAAATCTCCTTTGTTATCATAACTCATATTGCCATTAGCATCAAAATGAAAAGTCCACTCATCATTCCAGTCACATTTGCGATCTCCGGTTACATCGCCTGCAGTATTACTCCACCAGGACACATCACCCGGATTAGGGCCCACCCCTTCTGCGCCTGCTTCAGGGTTTAGTTTCCAAGTCTTTTGAGTACAACTAGCAATAAAGCCCTGCATGGTTCCCTGACAAGCACCCGGGTCATTTTGATCAATAGTCACCGTCTTGGAGACAGAATCTATTCCTCCGTGAGCAACCGCAGCCAGAGTTACAGTATAAGTACCTTTAAAAACAAAATGAAAAACGGCAGAATCACCCTCGGCATCCAGCCCATTTGATGAAGTCCAATAAGGAATAGAAGGCATATTTGTTTTGTTTACCAGAATAACGTCATTAGCATCGGCTCCCTGCTCAACTGAAAAGTCCGCCTTGGGCAATGGGCCTAAAGATTCTGATACATCGCTGGTACAGGCCGTCCAAAAACAAGTCATAATCACAGCACCTACGAAAACAAGTTTATTGAGATATTTCATGGTTGTATGGTTGTATGGTTATTTATATAAAACGATTACTGATATCCCGGGTTTTGTTTTAATTTGGTATTATCCATCTCCACTTTAGGGATTGGCAAAATTTCATTCACGCCGGCCTTAAATCCCTTGAAGGCCAGTACCTGGGCCGCTCTTCCGGTACGTACCAGATCAAACCAGCGATGGCCTTCTGTAGCCAATTCCATACGGCGTTCATGATAAATATTCTCCAGCGTGGGCAACTCATCCGGCAGCCCTACTCTCTTACGAACCGCATTTAAATAATGAGCTGCTTTTGTCAAGTCTCCATTTCCTCTGACTAAAGCTTCCGCTTCTAATAAATAGGTATCTGCAAGACGCACTTCTATATAATCATTGGGGAAATTAAGTTCCTTAACGCCTGTAGTTGATTCAAACTTTGCTAAAGGGGCATACTTCCGGATAAAATATCCTGTATTGTCATAACCGGCAATATAACTCCTACCTGGCTCCGCATTCACAATGCTGTCAATATCGACAACCGTATAGGGATAGCGCGGGTCACTTTTCATGGCTTCTGCGAACGATTTAATAATAGGATTAAAGCTATATCCGCCCGACCAATAGACAGGCCCGCTGTAACTACGCGGACCAACCATCTGCACGTAGATATTGCCATCATAATTGGGCCAGGTATTCCAGTCTGCATTTTGAGCCTGAGTATGCGGGATTTCAAACACCGATTCGGCATTAAATTTATTATCCGGACTAAAAATATCCGGGAAATTGTTCAGTAGATGATAAGCCGGAGCCGTATTTACCTTTTCGAGCCATTCCGCGGCCTCTGCCATCCTGCTGTTATCATCGGGACCGGCCTGGTACATAATAGCCTTTGCCAAAAAGGCCATAGCCGCTCCCTTAGTAGCTCTTCCATTTTCATTAGAAGGCAATGGAGCCGCAGGCAAATCAGGAATAGCTGCTTTAAAATCACTTTCAATCAAAGTATAAACAGAATCAGGGGAAACTTGTAGCTGCTGATATATCTGATCCGTAGTTATCGGTTTTGTTGTTAAAACTACATTTTTGAATAATCGTACCAGCCAGAAATAATAATATCCCCTTAAAAAATGAGCTTCGGCAATATATCTTTTCTTTTCTGCCGCATCCATTCCTTTAACACCTTCAATCCTTTCGAGCAATAAATTAGCACGATAAATCCCCGTATAACTGCGATCCCAATAACCGGCCTGGGGGCCTATTACAGAAGTAAGATCATACGTATTCCAAGCCTGCCATCCCAACATATCTCCCGATCCCCCGCCACCGGCATAACATTCATCCGCAGCACCATTAATAGCAAGTAAAGGGATATAGGTATTGTCACTTCCTCCCACTTGCCAGCCCACCGGGTTATAAGTTGCAACCAGAGCAGCGTAAGCCTGATCAGGAGTTTGGTAATAATTTGATTCTAATTGTATTCCCTTGGGTTTCACTTCCAAAAATTTTTTGCTACAGGAACTTAATTGAATGGCTCCTAGGGATAGTATCGTATAAAAGATTAATTTTTTCATCATCAATGTTTTTATTTGTTAGAAAGAAACATCTAAACCAAACGTAAAGGAGCGTGCCTGAGGGTAAATACCACGATCTACACCATAACTACTGCCCCCAATCTCTGGATCATAACCGGAATAATTGGTAAAGGTCAATAAGTTGTGAGAGTTGATATAAACTCTGGTTTTCTGAAGCCCGATGACATCAGTCATTTGTTTCGGCAAAGTATAACCCAATTGCAAGTCCTTTATTCTGAAATAAGAACCATCAGACAAATAAAACGGAGATGGTCTTTTGAAATTACTATTTGGATCACTGTCATCAAGCCTTGGATAATTGTTCGAGGTTCCCGGGCCTGTCCACCTTCCCAATGCAGCAGTAGTATAATTGGCAGTTATAATATCCAACCTCCTAAGCGCCTGAAAAACATCATTTCCCTGTACGCCTTGTCCAAAGACGGTCAAATCAAAATTATGCCAATTGACGGTAGCGGTAATTCCAAAGGTCCAATGCGGAGTAGGATCTCCGAGATAGGTTCTGTCCGCATCCGTAATTTGGCCATCTCCATTTAAGTCTGCCCATTTAAAATCACCCGGCTTAGCATTTGGCTGAATTTTGTCTCCGGATTTATTAACGTAAGCATCTATATCCGCCTGAGTCTGGAAAAGCCCTTCAGTTTGAAAACCATAAAAAACATTGATCGGATGATCTACGACTATGCGACTGATTTCTCCAGTAGATATATTTTGCACTGTCTGCCCGGGAATGTATTCCTGCAAACCAATATCAGTAATCGTATTTTTAACATAAGATGCATTGGCATTTACCTGAAGCCCTACTTTGCCCAATTGCTTTTGATAACCTGCTTCTACTTCTATCCCCTGGTCCTTCAGACTAGCTACATTCCCATAAGGCTCACCCGTAGCGCCAACATATCCCGGTATTCTTACCTGTCGTAACATCCCGGTAGTTTTCTTATCATAAACATCTACGGTAAGTGTAAAATTGGTAAACAGATGTGCATCAAATCCCACATCTAATTGACTGGTTTGTTCCCATTTCAAATCAGGATTGGCCGGGGCATTGGGGCTATAACCACTATAAATAGTCCCGGGCCCGAAGACATAATCTCTTCCTCCTCCGACAGTAGATACAAATTGGAAATCACTAAGCGACTGATCATTTCCATTTATTCCATAGGAAGCTCTAATCTTTAAATAATCCAAAACACTATTGGTTGTCCAGAAATCTTCCATAGTAGGTACCCAGCCTACAGAAATGGAAGGGAACTTACCATAACGATTGTTACTGCCAAACCTTGATGAACCATCTACCCGTAAGATACCAGTCAGTAAATATTTACTCCTATAATTGTAAGTAACTCTCCCGAAGTAAGAGTTCAGGCGGTAAGGCTGATTTTCATAACCTCCCGCAATACGGTGATCCGTAGGTACCGGAAAATTCATAGAGGCATTATCAAAATCATTTACCGGGATGCCCTGATAAGTACCGTTGACCCCTGAAGCATTATTGGCCTGTGCGCTCGTACCGACTAACAATGTCAGATGATGCTCACCAAAATTACGAGAATAAGAAAGGGTATTGTCCCAGTTCCAAATCAAACCATGATTATTCTCCCGATAAAAATTAGTATTTCCTGTATTACTGACCGTTGGGCTGAGATAATAAATAGGTGTAAAGCTTTCGCTACCCCAGAAAGCCAGTTTAGCACCGATACTCGAACGGAATTTAAAACCTTTAATGGAGCCAATTTCTACATAAGCATTGCCTACCAGATTATGAGAATAGCCAAAGTTCCCCAATTGTGTCTGAATATAGGCCAATGGATTAGTCATTTCCTGTCCTACAATAGACGAAATACCATACGGTTGTCCCTTGCTGTTTCTTATAACGGGGTTATTGCTATAAGGATTTTTATCTGCTTCATCGGGGTTGGTAACTATAACTGGGGTGATCGGATCCAAGTTAATCGCCGAGCTCAAAGGCCCTCCAAATTCACTATTTGTATTCAAACTTCCTTTGTTATTAATATAAGAATATCCCAAATTTTCTCCAAACGTCAACCATTTCTTTACATGTAAGGTGGTATTAAGCCTCGCTGTAAATCTTTTATAATGTGAAATAGGAGTTGCAACGATTCCTTCCTGATTATAGTATCCAAAAGAAGAATAATAAGTAGCCTTTTCACTCCCTCCACTAATGCTTAACTCATGGTTTTGAATTTTTGCAGAATTATTAAAAAGGATAGACTGCCAGTCGGTTCCTTTTCCCAGCGATTGTGGATCAGGGTACAAAATTCCATTCCCCGAGGCTATTGAAGATTCATTTCTCAAAGTGGCATATTCTGTGGCATCCAATAAATCCAACTTTTTTTCGGGCTGCTGTATGCCATAATAACCACTGTAATGTACCCGCATCTGTCCTGCCTTCCCCTTTTTAGTGGTGATCAGGATTACTCCACTGGCGGCACGTGTGCCATAAATTGCGGCAGAAGCTGCATCTTTTAACACCTGAATGGATTCAATATCATTCTGATTCAGATAGTCAATTCCTCCAACATCCACCGGTACCCCATCCACAATATATAAGGGATCACTGTTGTTAATGGATGTTGTCCCCCGGATACGCACGGTAGAGGATGCGCCCGGTTGACCCGAGCTTGAGGCAATCGTTACTCCCGAAGTCCTTCCCTGCAGAGATTGCTCTACCCGCATCACAGGCTTATTCTGTAATTGGGCCGCATCAATAGAGGAAATAGCACCCGTTACATCTCCTTTCTTCTGGGTTCCAAAACCAATCACGACCAATTCGTTCAAGCCCTTACTGGAAGTCTGCAATGTAATTTCAAGATTATTTTGTCCATTGACCATTACTTCCCGGCTTTGATATCCAATTGAAGAAATAACCAATACGGCGCTATCGGGAACGTCAATAGAAAAATGGCCCTCTGCATCTGTAATCGTGCCTATAGTGGTGCCCTTTACCTGGACGGTAACGCCCGGTACAGGGGCTCCATCCATGCTCCTGACCACTCCTGTGAGATGGACAACTTTAATCTTTTCATCCTTTGCAGCGATAACAATCAAGTAACTGCCAATCAATTTATAAGTAAGCGAAGTCTTCCTTAGCATACGGCGGACAACATCCGTCACTTTAGAGCCCGCGGTGTGCACATTTACCTTCATATCCGGCGAGAGTAGCGCATCGTTATATAAAAAGCGAAAATCACTTTTCTTTTCAATAGCCCGTAAAGCCTTACTTATTTCTACATGTTCCAGATTTAAAGAAACTGTATTTTCCTGAGAATACACCTTAGCTGAAACCTGCATACATAAGACAAAAATAAGAAGTGACGTCAGTTTCATATACAAAAGTACTTTGTGTACGATCCTTTCTGAGAAAAAATTGTACCTCAACAAAATTTTTTTCATACCTTTATTTCGGTTTATAAGTTAGGAAATATGAAAAACCATACCCTTCGGATCACCGGATGTAATGTTACGGTGTTCCTTAAATGGTTTTTGATCTCAATTTTCGGGTTCTGTTGAAGCAGAACCGCTTAAGGAACCAATCAGGGAAATGTTGAAGCAACTATGGTAGTCAAATTTCAGTTTAATCCATTATTCTTTGACATTTCCCTTCCTTTTTTATGTATTTACGTTTTCATTTTATGTACTTTTAATAAATGAACAATTATTTTGTTGTTGAAATATACACTTCATTTTCATCAATCCTGTAATCAAAAGGAGCAGTAATTCTCAAAGCCTGCAAAGCCTGCTCCAGTGATTCATTCATAAAAATGCCGGTGAACTTATATTGTTTTACCTTACTATCGGTAAAGGTTATCTGAACATTATACCACCGCTCCATCTGCCTGGCCAACTCTGTAAATTTTTCTCCCTGAAAAGCTAACTTATTTTCCAACCAGGAGGTTTGCACAATCGTACTGTCCTTTGGCATTATAGTAAGCGGTGCAACGGTATAATCGTCTCTATCTTTAGGTTTAGCTTTATTCAGGCTATTATTTAAAATATGCATGTTGTTATTAAAGATGGTCAATGTCTGATGAGGTTCCAGTTGGATCTTGTCTTTGGGCCTGTTAACAAAAGATATTTCAATAGCACCTTTAATCAGCGTTGTCTGGATCGTAGGGTCTCCCGGATAAGACTTAATATCGAAGGCCGTTCCTAAAACCTTAACATTAATCTTTCCCGCATGAATAATAAAGGGATACTCTGCATCTTTAGCTACATCAAAATACGCCTCTCCAACAAGCTGAACGTGCCTACTTTTAACACCAAATTTATTATTATCATACGTTAAATTACTTCCCGAATTAAGCCATACCATAGTCCCGTCCGGTAAAACCAGCTTCGATTTTGAGCCATAGTTGGTAGATATCTGACTTATAGAAGACCGATCGCCCATTAAATCATTAGTTTTAAATGAATGGCCTTGTCCGAAATAGAGAAAGAAGGCTGCACTCCCCACTAAAACACAAATTACTGCAGCTAACACCCACCAGTTCTTCTTTCGGGTTCCTCCTTCTTTCGGTAGTAATTCCACTGGTAACGGGCTATCCTCCTGATGAAGATGCAATCTCTCTCTTACGCTCCTAAAGCTGGAAAGGGCTTCCTTTTCAGGAGGTGCTGTCTGGTTCATATCCCACCATTCAGAGAGCATTTCAAAAGCATATTGGTTATCTGGATTTGCCTTAAGAAGACCCTCTAACTCATCTTCTTCTGATGGTTCTGCCTCTCCCGATAATTTTCTGATCATCAGGCTCCACATACGCGATTGATCTTTCACTAATACAATTGTTGAATGGGTTCTATTAATAGAGACAGTGAAAAATCCAAACCTCCGTAAAACAAAATAAATTTTTTTGAAAAAATTCTAAGCTGTTGTGATATACAGGTTAATAGCCGCGGAAAGTTTCTTTACAGCAATAGTCATCTGGGTATCTACCGTACGGGGAGAGATATTAAGGATTTCGGCTACCTCTTTATACTTGAGCCTTTCCTCCCTTACCATTTTAAAGATTATTTTGCACCTGGGAGGTAAAGTTTCTACCGCTTTATTTATCTGGGCAGCCATTTCTTTGGTCATCAGCATGCTTTCAGGAGTATCTTGTGAAGTACGTATATTTTCAGGATACTTATCCAGATAAGAGATCATATCTCTGGACTTCCAGTCCAGAAAGTTTAAAGCACGGTTACGAATAGCCACAAACAGATAAACCTGTAAATTATTGATAGCCGCCATCTTCTCGCGGCGTTCCCACAACTTGACAAAAACATCTTCTACAATCTCCTCCGCCGCTGCCCTTTCTTTTGTAAACGAACAGGCAAAATGCAACAACCGTTGATAGAAATGAACATACAATTTTTCAAATGCCTGTTGATCTGCATACTCAGACATCCTGTCTTGTAGTTCTTTAATATCTTCCGGATTCATAAAGTTGTTTCAGGGGAACTTTTCATAAAGGTATAAAGAATTAAAGAGTACAAGCGATTTTTTCTTTAACTTTTTACGATAAACATAAAATATACTGCCCCCAGGATGCACACAAAAGAAGCAATATAGTTCCAACGAATAGGTTCTTTCAGATAGGTAACCGCAAAGATGGCAAAAATAGTCAGGGTGATAACTTCCTGAATCATTTTTAATTGATACCCGCTAAATCCCTCTCTAAACCCAATTCGGTTAGCCGGTATAAGAAGCCAATACTCAAAAAAAGCAATGCTCCAACTAATCAGGACTACCTTCCATAAAGCGACATTTTCAAACTTCAAATTCCCATACCAGGCAAAGGTCATCAGGATATTGGAGCAAATTAACAATAAGATGGTGCGCATAAGTTTATTTTAATGTGTTTTAACGATTAACCGGGATAAAGTCAAAGTAAAGATAGGTTTTCTGGTCATTTCCGTGTAACTTCGCTTACCATGAAGATTGAAGAACCGGCCATAAAGTATAAATTTCCGATGAGCCCGGAGGAGTTTCTCCAATGGGAACGGGAATCGGACACCAAACATGAGTACATTCATGGAGAGGTTATCTCTATGGCGGAAGCTTCTTTTGTACACAATACCATTTTATCAAACGTGATTGTAAATGTAGGGCATTATTTAAAAGGGAAATCCTGTCACATCTATCCCAGCGATTTGCGTGTATCTGCAAATGACGCGAGAGGAACTTACTATTATCCGGATGCTACTATTATATGTGGAGAGCCCGAATTTTCTGATGGGGATAAAGACTCAGTAATCAACCCTGCTGTTATTTTTGAGGTACTTTCTCCCTCTACCGGAGATTATGATTTAGGGAAAAAATTTTTTTCATACATGGAAATTGCTTCCCTGAAGCAATATATTACCATCCGTTCTACCGGGATTTTGGTCCGGTCGGGAGTGAGAAACCCCAATAATACCTGGAGTTTTGAAACCTTTTCTGAATTAGAAAAAATCCTATCTATTCATTCAACAGGACAAAAGTTACCTCTGTCGGATATTTATGAGAACATTTCCTTTCCTCCGCTACCCTAAATATTTTCTGTAGAGTTTGGAAGATACTCCCTCAATTTGTAAGTTTGTTTGATAAAATAAGAATAGTGAAGCTCAAATTTTATAGTTTAATCTTCATTTGCATAGCGTTCTGGATTTGCTCTTGTCATTCTGATAAGGGTAAAGGTAAACAAGCCCAAACCGCAGCAGCCAATACAGACAGCCTGTCTTACTGCAGCCCCGGCAGCAAAAGTTCCTACATCCTGAAAGCCTCACAAAAGGAAGCAAGCATTCCGGAAGGAAAGACTTCCCATAACGGCATGGTGCATATAAAAGGGGGCACCTTCATGATGGGTGCAACAGACGATGAAGGACGGCCGGATGAATATCCTGCCCATAAAGTGGAAATTAAAAGTTTCTGGATGGATCAGCATGAAGTTACCAATGCCCAGTTTCGTAAATTTGTAAAGGCGACCGGATATGTAACCGTGGCCGAACGTAAACCCGATTGGGAAGAAATGAAAAAGCAATTGCCTGCAGACACTCCAAAACCGCCGGATAGTTTATTGGTTCCGGGAGGGCTGGTATTTTCTCCACCGGATCATCCGGTTCCGCTCAACAATCCGGCGCTCTGGTGGAAATGGGTACCCGGAGCCGACTGGCGTCATCCCGAAGGGCCCGGCAGCACCATTGAAGGCAAAGATAATTTCCCCGTGGTACAAGTCTCCTGGGAGGATGCAAATGCCTATGCCAAATGGGCCGGAAAAAGACTGCCGACAGAAGCTGAATGGGAATATGCCGCAAGAGGCGGATTGAAAGAGAAAAAATATCCCTGGGGAGATGAAAATCCTGAAACAGGAACTCCCAAAGCCAATACCTGGCAGGGGCATTTCCCGAATAAAAACACAGACTGGGATAAATTCAGCGGCCTGGCGCCCGTCATGTCTTTCGCCTCCAATGATTATAAACTTTATGACATGGCCGGGAATGTATGGGAGTGGTGTAGCGACTGGTATGACGCCACTTACTACAAATCACTTGCCGGGAAGGTTACTAAAGACCCTGATGGCCCTGCCGAAAGTAACGATCCCATGTCTCCCACCATGCCCATGCGTGTCATCCGGGGCGGGTCTTTCATGTGTAATAAATCTTACTGCAAGGGTTACCGGGTTACTTCCCGCATGATGAGTTCCCCGGATTCCGGACTGGAAAATCTGGGATTCCGTTGTGTCTCTTCCAAATAATTTATCCTTCAATTCTATTTTTTGCCGATCCGGTACAGTTTTCCGCTATCCGTTACTGCATACAAGGCCCCGTCTTTCCCTTCCGTAATCGCCCGAAAACGTTCTCCCTTATCTCCCAAAAGCCACTCTTCTCCCACCACCTTATTGTTTTGTATGGCCAGGCGGATGATCTTGGAACCACTCAGACAACCCAGGAATAAATTCCCCTTCCATTCAGGTATGTTGTTGCTGTTGTAAAAAGTAATTCCACAAGGCGAAACACTGGGGTCCCAATAATAAACCGGCTGCTCCATACCTTTCTTCTGCTGAATTCCTTTACCTACCTGGTCTCCGCTATATTCCTCACCATAAGTAATAACCGGCCAGCCATAATTTTTTCCTGCCTGAATGATATTAACTTCATCCCCTCCATGAGGGCCAAATTCTGCTTCCCAGAGCGCTCCTGTTTGGGGATTCAAGGCCAGGCCATCTGGGTTACGGAGACCGTAAGCATATATTTCCGGTCTGGCTCCGGCCTCATGGGCAAAAGGACCATCCGGAACTGGCTTCCCCTCCTTTGTAATATGGAGAATCTTCCCCAGGGAAGAATTTAATTCCTGCGCCTGCACCCGAATTTGCTTTGCAGACCGCTCTCCAGTACTCACAAACAAGTTTCCTTTTTTGTCAAATACAATACGGGAGCCATATTGTAAATTTCCCGAGTACGCCGGGGTGGCACGATAAATTACCTTTACCTCTTCCACTTTTGTTTCATCGGCAGAAAGCCTTCCTTTGGCAACCGCCAGTAATTTTCCCTCCGGCGTTTGTTCGGAATAATCCCAATAAATCATTCTGTTGGTCTCAAACTGCGGATCTATTGTAACATCCAGCATCCCTCCCTGTCCTGCAGAATTCACTTTTGGAAATCCGGTAATGGTTTTATCCAACTTACCCGTCTGGTCAACGATACACATTCCTCCTTTATTTTTGGTAATCAAAAACCGCCCATCGGGTAATGTACAAATAGCCCAGGGTGATTCCAGAGTGCTGTTGAGAACCGTAATTGACAAAGGTGTTTTTGTACGCATTCCTGCCACCCTGGTTTGGCCGCGGAAGGCCGGTTTATAACCTCTATTCGGTTTCTGCGTTTCCATCGGGGGCAATGTATCTGCGGAAGAGCTTTGTCCTGTTGTTTCTGCAGGATTATTACAACTCCCTTCCGAATGCAAAACAAAAATGCACGCAACAGAAGCTAATAATATTCTGATTGATCTCATAACCTTCAGTTTATTCAGTAAAACTATACAAAAAAATGAATCTTTCTCCATTTTTTTATACCTTGACGCCCTGTTTTATTTGATCTCTTAAAACCTTTTATTTTATTCTAAAAACCGATCCATGAAGTTTATCCTGAGTTTCTTTCTGACAGTATCCTTATCCGGAATGTTATTTAGCTGCCAAACCACTCCCACCCGTAGCAACAACAAAGGTAGCAGCTCATCTGCTTTATCCGTAAATCTTCCAAAACCAGATCACATCATCATCGTCATTGAGGAAAATCACGGTTTTGATCAGATTATTCATTCCAAACTGGCTCCTTATATTGACACCCTTGCCAATCGGGGGGCGTTATTTACTGATTCCCACGGCGTTACCCATCCAAGCCAACCTAATTATATCGCTCTTTTTTCAGGCGATCTCCAAGGTGTAAAAGGAGATGAATGCCTGGCAAAAAAAATCAGACAGTTTACCACTCCCAACCTGGGAGCAGCTCTGCTGGATAAGGGATTTACTTTTGCCGGCTATGCCCAAACCCTGCCGGCAGACACCTTTATGGATTGTTATTATAAAAAAAGTGAGTTAAACGGTTCTTCTTTATATGGCAGAAAGCACTGCCCCTGGGTCAATTGGATAGGGGAGGAAGTCAATCAATTGCCGGTTTCTGTTAATCGTCCCATGTCTGAATTTCCTACCGATTTCAACAAACTGCCAACCGTTTCCTTTGTCATCCCGGATATGGATCATGATATGCATAACAATTCTTCCGATTCCACCATGATCACCCGGGCAGATACCTGGTTAAAAGACAACGTAGGTGATTACATTGAATGGGCCCAAACGCACAACAGCTTGTTTATCTTCACTTTTGATGAAGATGATTTTACCCCGAAGAACAGGATACCGACTATTTTTGTAGGTCCTATGGTAAAGCAGGGAACGTATAGCGACTCGATTAATCATTATAATGTGTTGCGCACGGTCGAAGGGATGTATGGTCTGGCGCCTTCCGGGTCAATAGTGGCAAAGCCGATTACCAATGTCTGGAAGAATTAAAAGCGCATTTATCCGGCATTGGGATATTCCCTGGCACCAAAAATCAGACTTCCTACCCGGATGAGGGTACTTCCTTCTTCTAACGCCAATGGATAGTCCTGGCTCATCCCCATGGATAAAACCGAAAAATCCTGAATTTCCTGATATCGGTTATTCACGTTCCCTAATAGCTCTTTTAAGTAGCGGAATTCAGCCCGTACCTGCTGTTTGTTTGCCGTATTTGTTGCCATGCCCATGAGTCCACGTAACCGAACATGTGTAAAGTCACCGGGATGCTTCTCTACCTCTTCTAACAGCGCAAAGAGTTCCTGTCCATCCAGTCCGAATTTAGTTTCTTCCCGGGCAATATGAATCTGAAGCAGACAATCAATTATACGATCTGCCTTTGCTGCCTGTTTATTCACTTCTTTCAATAGTTTTAGCTTATCCACTCCATGAATCATACTCACAAAGGAGGCAATGTATTTTACCTTGTTGCGTTGCAAGTGACCAATAAAGTGCCATTGGATATCCTTTGGTAAATCCGCCTGTTTCTGCACCAGTTCCTGAACATAATTCTCACCAAAAACCCGTTGACCTTCTTTATATAAACCCATGATATCTTCTTCAGGCTTGGTTTTTGAAACAGCTACCAATCCCGCATTATAACCGGATAGCTCTTGTTTTATCTTTCTAAAATTGTCAAGTTGCAGGGGCATGGGTGAGATGGTTGTATGGTTAAATGGTTGTATGGTTTTATTGTTAAATGGTTGTATGGCTGAAGGTAACTGTCAAGCCAATACCTTTCTGCTGATAACCAGACGCTGAATTTCGCTGGTTCCTTCATAAATCTGGGTCACTTTGGCATCGCGCATCAGCCTTTCCACGTGATATTCCTTTACATACCCATATCCGCCATGTATCTGAACTGCTTCTGTAGTTACCCACATCGCAGTTTCAGAGGCAAAGAGCTTGGCCATAGAGCTATTCAGGGCATAATCTTTCTTTTGATCTTTAAGCCAGGCTGCTTTCCAAACCAACATACGGGCCGCATCAATACGGGTAGCCATATCTGCAAGTTTGAACTGAATCGCCTGAAGATTACTGATTTCTTTTCCAAAGGCCTTCCGCTCTTTTGAATATTTTAATGCAAGATCATAAGCCCCTGCTGCAATGCCGAGGGCCTGTGCCGCAATTCCAATTCTGCCGCCATCAAGCGTCTTCATAGCAAAGGTAAAGCCAAAACCTTCCGGCCCGATGCGATTTTCTTTGGGTACTTTCACATCCTGGAACTGGATGCTACAGGTGTCGCTGGCGCGAATCCCCATCTTATTTTCCTTAGGACCAACCGTTACCCCGGGCCAGTTTTTTTCCACGATCAGCGTATTGATACCATGACTGCCTTTCTCGGCATGGGTCTGTGCCATCACCAAATAAACAGAGGCAGAATCTCCATTGGTAATCCAGTTTTTTGTCCCGTTTAACAGATAATGATCCCCTTTATCTTCTGCAATGGTATGCTGTGAAGTGGCATCGGATCCCGCCTCCGGCTCGCTCAGTAAAAAGGCTCCCAACGTCTTTCCGGTAGCCAGATCCGGCAGATACTTCAGTTTCTGTTCTTCCGTGCCATATTCTTGCAGCCCCCAACAAACCAAAGAATTATTTACACTCATACAAACCGCACAAGAAGCATCAATTTTTGCAATTTCCTCCATAGCCAGCACATAAGACAGGTTATCCAACCCGGCTCCCCCATATTTTTCACCGACAATAATCCCCATAAAGCCCAGCTCTCCTAATTTCCGGACCTGTCCTTTGGGGAATTGCTTGTTTTCATCCCGCTCGATCACCCCCGGCAACAATTCATTTACAGCAAACTCCCGAGCAGCCTGACGAATCATCCTTTGTTCTTCAGACAATTGAAAATTCATACCTCAATGTTTTAGATTCTGTTTTACAAACCTACGTATAATCGGAGGAACAAAGGTAGAAATTTAATAGCTCCCAGGATTAAAATTATTAGGTTTGCCTTTTTCTTTAAAAACGGTTTTTTATGAGGAAGATAAAGATTCTTGAAATAAAGTCGGAAATCGGAGCCGGAACCAGGGGATCCTGCCTGGGGATTGATGCGATCAAAACGGCAGCGCTAAATTCCGGAGATTTCTTCTTCCATCACCATCCCGAAGTAGAAATTCCCAATAAAAATGAGTTGCTTTATTTACCCGTAAAATATCCCTGCGCACAATACATTGAAGGAATATCCGACATCTACAACAATTTAAGCAAAAAGGTAGCTGAAACATTAAGGCAGAAATTTTTCCCGGTAATCTTATCCGGAGATCATGCCAGTGCCGGAGGCGTGATAGCAGGGATAAAAATGGCGACTCCTGAATTGAGGATAGGAGTGGTATGGATAGATGCGCATGCAGACCTCCATACTCCCTATACCAGCCCCTCCGGACATGTACACGGAATGCCTCTGGCCACAGCTATCAATGAGGATAATCTTTCCTGTAAAATACGAACCCCTGATGCCCCGGCTATCGACCACTGGAATCAACTGAAGCAAACGGGAGGTATTGCCCCCAAGGTCTCACCTAAAGATATAGTTATAATTGCTTTAAGAGATTATGAGCAGGAAGAAATGAGTTTAATCAAAGAAAAAGGTATTCATACGATATCAGTAGAGGAGCTACGTGAAAAGAAACCTTTATCCATCGTAGAACAGACCTTTCAAAGATTGGATGCCTGCGATTTAATATACCTCTCCTTCGATGTGGATAGTCTGGATGCTTCCCTCTCCCGAGGAACAGGGACCCCGGTCAAAAATGGATTGTGGGAAGAAGAAGCGGTACAACTTATTCTTTCCTTCCTTCAAAATCCCAAAGTGTGTGGTTTTGAAATAACAGAGGTAAACCCTACGCTCGATTCGGAAAACAAGATGGCAGAAATGGCATTTAATATCTTAACGAAAGGAGCAAAAATCATTGAAAAAAGAGATTCTTAAGGATGTTGCGGCAATTCCTTTTCGTCATTTCCTTAAAGCTTCTTTAAAAGCCTCCAGGAACAGGTCAGCCTGCTGCTTCTTTAAATTCAGCGCAGGAAGCAGCCGGATGGTAGAAGGCCCTGCTGCCCCTGTAAAAATTTTATGATGGTATAATAAATTTGTTCTTATATGACTCAAGGATTTCGGGAGGTCAAATCCAATCATCAATGCCTTCCCCCGCACTTCCTGAATTTGAGGAATTCCTCTAAGTTCCTTTATTAAATATTCTCCTACCTTTTGTGCATTTTGGATCAGGTTTTCTTTTTCAATTACTTCTAAAACAGCAAGTCCGGCTACACATGCCAGATAGTTTCCTCCAAAGGTTGTTCCCAGTTGACCGGCCCACGGCTTTATATCCGGGTGGATAAGAACACCACCTATGGGGAAGCCATTTCCCATTCCTTTCGCAGTAGTGATTAAATCAGGGCGAATGTTTGCATATTGATGAGCAAAAAATTTACCGCTTCTTCCATAACCAGACTGTACTTCATCCAGAATCAATTTTGCGCCTGCTTCGTCACACTTTTTTCTGAGGAATTGAAAAAAACTAACATCAGGAACCTGAATCCCTCCCACTCCCTGAATACCTTCAATAATTACCGCAGCCACTTCTTCATTTATGGCTTTTTCAACGGCATCTATATCATTTAACGGCAAAAAGGCCACCTCATGGCCGGCATTAAAAGGGGATACAATTTTAGGATTATCAGTAGTTGCCACCGCCCCGGAAGTCCGCCCATGAAAAGATTTTTTAAAGGCTATAACCTTTTTTCTTTCGGTGGCAAACGAAGCCAGTTTCAATGCATTTTCATTAGCTTCAGCTCCCGAATTGCACAAAAACAACTGGTAATCGGGATAACCGCTCATAGCCCCAAGTTTATTACTTAAAGCCTGCTGCAAAGGATTTTGTACCGAATTGGAATAGAATCCAATCTTCTGCAACTGATCTGTGATCCGCTGTACGTAATGCGGATGGGTATGCCCGATGGATATAACAGCATGCCCACCATATAAATCCAGATATTTTGTTCCGTCGGTATCCCACAAATAACTTCCTTCCGCCCTCTCGGGAGCTATATCAAATAATGGATAAACGTTGTATAAATTCATACCCCTAACCCCTAAAGGGGAATCCTAAACCTATCCCCTAAAGGTTTAATTTTAAAATGTTAATTAATATGTGACCGTATAATTTGTAAGACCTTTTCCGTCTGGGTTTTTACTTCATTATTTGTAAATCTGATCACAGTCAGGCCCAATTTTTTCAAATTTTCTTCTCTCTCCTTATCCGCTTTTCTTACATCTTCCAATTCATGTATTCCACCATCTATCTCAATGACCAGCCTCAATTCGTGACAATAAAAATCCACTATATATATCGCAATCGGATGTTGTCTCCTGAACTTTACCCCGAGTTGCTTGTTTTTCAAGCATAGCCATAAGGAATATTCACTTCCTGTCATCCGGTTTCTTAATTCTCTTGCTTTTTCAAAAATCAGAGGAGATGCTCCATAAAACATTTCCTTTTCCATACTTTATCAATCATGATAATTTTAATTTTTCGTGTTGCAATTCTCCCCTTTAGGGGATGGGGGATTAAAAAATCACCCCCTTCAACTTTAGTCCTGCTGTTTCCTCCAAACCAAACATCAGGTTCATATTTTGAACAGCCTGTCCGGAAGCGCCTTTAATCAGGTTATCTTCTACAGAATGCGTTATGAGTTTATTTCCTTCCTTTTCCAGATGGATAAGACATTTATTGGTATTGACAATTTGCTTGACATCTATCATTTTTTTGCTGACATGGGTAAAGGGATGGCCATTATAAAAATCAAAATACAATTGGTAAGCCTCTTCCAGATTCAAATCACACTCAAGGTAGGACGTAATAAAAATGCCACGCGTAAAATCCCCACGCCAGGGGACAAAATTAAAGGGTGCATTAAAACCCGGCTGCAGAGCTTTAAAGGTCTGATTAATTTCTTTCTGATGTTGGTGTGTCAGTGTTTTATAAGCATTTACATTTCCCTGACGCCAGCTATGCTGGGTAGTAGCTCTCAGTTTTTGACCGGCTCCGGTAGAGCCAGTGATGCCGGTAGTGTGCACTTCTTTCAACAAGCCTTCTTTGGCCAGTGGCAACAATCCTAATTGGATCGCGGTGGCAAAGCAACCGGGGTTGGCAATGTCATGCGCCTTTTTAATTTCTTCTTTTTTCCATTCTGGTAAGCCATAAACGAAATGCCTTCCCTGAGCCGTTTCTCCCAACCTGAAATCCTGGCTTAAATCCACAATATGAACATGGCCGGGAATTTCCTGTTCCTGCATCAACTGCGTGGAAGCGCCATGCCCCATACAGAAAAAGACCACATCCAAATCCCAACTAAAGACATCCGTGAACTTTAATTCCGTATCCCCCAGCAAATCAGGGTGCACGTCATAAATATGTTTTCCGGCATTACTACGGCTATGCACATACGATATTTCCACGTCAGGATGGTTTAACAATATTCTGATCATCTCCCCTCCTGCATAACCAGATCCGCCTATGATTGCTGCCTTTATTTTTTTTTCTGTCATTTTTTATTATTTGGGGCAACGCACCGCCTTGCCCTGCCTATTATTGTTTGTTGACTTTGTGCCAGATAACGGATTGATTGGCAAATATTTTCGAAAACCCACGCACATCCTGCCCTGTCCAGCCAGTATTCATTTCTCCATATTGTGCAAAATCGTTGTTCATCAGGTCGTGGCCAGACTGGATTCCCAATACCTGGAAACGATAAGGATTCAAAGATACAAATACCTCACCGGACACCTGCTGCTGAGAGCTTTCCAAAAACGCTTCAATATCCTGCATCACCGGATCAAGGGTCTGTCCTTCATGCAGCCAGTTGCCGTAAAAATTACTCAATTGGTCTTTCCACATGAGTTGCCATTTGGTTAAAACATGCTTTTCCAATGTATGGTGTGCTTTGATAATCACAGTCGGAGCAGCTGCTTCAAATCCAACCCGTCCTTTAATTCCAATAATCGTATCTCCAACATGGATGTCTCTCCCGATTCCGAAGGGACCGGCAAGTTCCTGTAAATGTTTAATGGCTTCTACCGGATGTGAAAATTTCCGGCCATTAACAGCTTTCAATTCTCCCTTTTCAAATGATAAACTAATCTTTTCTTCCTCCTGCTTAGTTACTGGCGTAGGAAAAGCTTCTTCCGGAAGAAATTCGTTTGACGTCAGTGTTTCTTTTCCGCCAATCGAGGTTCCCCAAAGTCCTTTATTAATAGAATATTTGGCCTTTTCAAAATCCATCTCTACTCCTTTAGACGTGAGGTATTTTATTTCTTCCTCGCGGCTTAGCTGCATATCACGAATGGGTGTAATGATTTCCATATCCGGACATAAAATATGAAAAGTCATATCAAAACGAACCTGATCATTCCCCGCTCCTGTACTGCCATGCGCTACGGCATCTGCTTTTATTTCTTTTGCATATTCTGCTATCTCCTTCGCCTGTACCATTCTTTCAGAGCTCACGCTGAGCGGGTAGGTACCATTCTTTAAAATATTGCCATAGATCAAATACCGGATGGTCTGATCATAATACAGCCTGGAGGCATCTACTGCTTTATGTACTTTAGCTCCCAACTTCAAAGCTTTTTCTTTTAAACCTTTTAACTCCTCTTCACTAAATCCTCCGGTATTGATAATAATGGTATAGACCTCGTAACCTTTTTCTTCAGTAAAATATTTTACACAATAAGAGGTATCCAACCCTCCACTAAAACCTAAAACAACTTTCTTGCTCATTCTTAAAAACTTTTATCTGATAATTCTTATATTTAAAAGAAAAAATATTTCTTCTTCTTTGTCGCAGCGCCTGTATTAATTTCTGTTTTTCGTCTGTTCTTTAGCAGTACATACCGTTTGTAACGTAACCACCGTTCGTAAAGTTTCAAATTACCTTTAAATCTTCGTCGTTTTTTCCCTTTTTGTCCGGCTTCCCTATCCGAATCAGCCTGAAGGGAATGTTGTTGTGAAGCTTTTTTAGCCGCATCCGCGGGATCATAAAGCATGGCTGTACAAAGGCAGTTTTTACGTCCTTTGCTCATCAGGATATCGTAATTTACACAACTCTTACATCCTTCCCAAAATACATCATCCTGAGTCAACTCGGAGTAAGTTACCGGTTTATAGCCGAGGTCTGAATTTATTCGCATAACCGCAAGGCCGGTAGTCAGTCCGAATATTTTAGCATCCGGATATTTTTTTCTGGATAACTCAAATATCCTGGTTTTAATTTTACGGGCTACACCAAGCCCCCGATATTTTGGAGAAACAATCAGACCGGAATTAGCCACGTATTTCTCATGTTGCCAAGCCTCAATATAACAAAAGCCGACCCATTCGTCATCCTCCGGATTAACCGCAATAATAGCTTTACCTTCATCCATTTTCCGCATGACATATTCTGGGGTACGTCGGGCAATTCCCGTCCCCCGTTTTTCTGCAGAGGAAGCCATCTCATCGGTGATGGTCTTCGCATATTTATGGTCTTCGGGGCGGGCTATCCTGACAATATATTTCAGTTGAGATTCCAAAGTATCAAATTTATAAATTTCATCTTCAAAAAAATATTTAAAACGCATTTACCACGCCGGAGTCTATCATCCCTACCGGGTTTCCGGCAATCCTGCCTTTTCTCGCCATCTTCATCATATTCACAAAATAACGGCCTAAAGCGAAGAAAACCGGTTTTGCATTCACTGGTTCAGGAGTGAACGTCATGGCCACGTAGCTATGGCCGGAACTTTCATTTTGCATCAGTTCTATATAATTAACCCAACTATTCCCACCATTTGAAAAAAGCACATCTGACAGGAGTTCGGCAAAAGGGGTTACCTTATAACCCAACGAATTGTTGACGTGGATGACAGCAGGACTGGTGGTCAGGCTAAAAAGTTTAGCCTCTGGAAACTTCCACCTGCTTTGTTCAAATATTTTAATCTTAATATCCCTCGAAACACCCAGCCCCCGGTATTTGGGGGAAACAATCAGGCCGGAATTGGCCACATATTTACCATGCTGCCAGACTTCTATATAACAAAACCCGACCCATTCTCCATTTTGGGGATTTAAAGCAATGACGGCTAGTTCATTATTCATCTTGTCTTTAATAAATTCGGGTGTACGGGGGACTACATTGACCTTTCGTTTTAGAGCAGAAGTGGTCATTTCATCCGCAATTTCGGAGCTATATTTATGGTCATCGGATGTAGCTATCCTAACGATAAAACTTAGTTGAGATTCCAAAGTATAAAAGAAATAAAAGGTGAAAAAGACTGTTACAAAAACCAACGAAAGAGGTTCGGCGAATAAACGCTTATCCTCAGCACATGAGCATGTGCATAAGTATCAGATACGAGGTCGTCGGGAAGAACGTCTGATCAGATTAACCCTAAGAAGCGCTACATTGCCCTCTAAGGTGCAATGCCTGGCGATGTTCAGAATATGGGTCAAATAATTTTTCAACTTCAGTTCAGAATTAAAAATAATTTCAAAAAAGGTCCTGTTAACTTGAACTCCATGCAAAGATATCAGAAATATTCAGAAATATTCAAATTTTTTGAAAAAAATTCCCTATTTCGTAACTCCCGGGCCCAAAAACATACTATTTAAGGGGCCACGAAAGCATTCAATCTTATCTTGTGGAGATAATATCAAAAACCGTGCTCAATTATTTTACAATTTGCCAACCCTTCGGTTCCGCTCAGGACATCGCTACCAACTACAAATTGCTAACTGCAAATTGCTCCTACACCAGCATAGTTGCCGGATTCTGGATAAGTTGTTTCAGCGTTTGCAGGAAACGGGCTCCCACAGCGCCATCTACTACCCGGTGATCGCAACTCAGGGTTAATTTCATTATGTTGGCTGTTGTAAATTCTCCATTTTTAACAACTACGGTTTCTTTAATCCCTCCCACAGCAAGGATGCAGGCATCCGGGGGATTAATAATAGCCGTAAATTCCTCGATACCCATCATTCCCAAATTGGAAACGGTAAAAGTATTTCCACTGAATTCTGCCGGTTGCAATTTTTTGTTATTGGCTTTGGCATAGAGTTCTTTAGCCTCTCCGGCAATCTGGCTCAAGGTCTTTTGGTCTGCAAATTTAATGACGGGCACGATCAACCCTTCTTCCATTGCTACCGCAGAACCTACATGAATATGCTTATAAGTTCGGATAGCGCTATCCTTCTCTAACCAGGAACTGTTAACAGCGGGATGCTGACGCAACGCCATGGCGGAGGCTTTGATAATGATATCATTAAAGGATATTTTTACCGGACTTAATTCATTCATCGCTTTGCGTACCTTTATGGTTGTATCCATGTTCACCTCTATAGTCAGGTAAAAGTGAGGGGCTGTAAACTTGCTCTCTCCCAGTCTGCGAGCAATGGTTTTACGCATCTGAGAAAGCGGGGTATCAAAATATCCTTCTTCTCCTGCAGGGGCAAAGGCAGGCGCTTGTGCCGCTTTCTCAACTTCCTGAGGTTTAAAGTTATCAATATCTCTTTTGATGATCCTTCCCCCATCTCCGGTACCGGAAACCTGTTCCAGGTCAATATTTTTTTCTTCCGCCAACTTGCGGGCGAGGGGGGAAACCTTAATACGCCCTTCGGAAGTTTTTGAACTCCCGCTATCGGTCTTCTTTTTTGGGGCAGTATCCTTTTTAGCAGCAGGCACCTTTTCTTCAGCCTTATCCTTATCTTTTTCTTTATCTGCTTCCTTCGGAGCTTCTTTTTCTTTTTCCTCGCTGCCCTCGGCATCCAGAAGCGGTTGAATATCAGTTCCTTCTTTCCCGACAATGGCAATAATTGCATTTACCTTTGCCGCCTCTCCTTCTTTTACGCCTATATGCAAAAGCGTTCCTTCCACATAGCCAATGACTTCCATCGTGGCTTTGTCTGTTTCTACTTCTGCCAATACATCATCAGCCTCTACTTTATCGCCTTCTTTTTTATTCCAGGAAACTATTTTTCCTTCTTTCATCGTGTCGCTCAGAAGCGGCATACGAATGGCGGTTGCATTTTTTTGAGCTTCTTCTAAAGCACCTTTATCTGTCTTTTTCTCTTCTTTATTCTCTTCTGTATCCGATTTTTCTTTATCTAAAGAGCTTTCCTTTTCCGGAGAGTCTTCTTCCTGCTTATCAGATTGATCTGAATCTTTAGCGCTCTTTTTTTCTTCCTGGAGGAGGTCTTCATACGATTCGCCCTCTTCTCCAACAACCGCAATCACCTCATTCACTTTAGCTGCTTCTCCTTTTTTGGGACCAATATATAATACGGTACCTTCTACATAAGGAATTACTTCCATGGTAGCCTTATCTGTCTCTACCTCAGCTATTGGATCATCTGCGGATATTTTATCGCCCACTTTTACATTCCAACCTGCTATAACGCCCTCTTTCATGGTATCACTTAAAAGGGGCATGCGAATAACTTCTGCCATAAAATTCTACTTTCTAAGAAACCTCAAATTTTTTTCAAAATTAACAAAAAACTCATTAATAATACGTAATCCCCGGTTATTGATGTCCCTTTCTGTTTTTCTAGCCCAAATCCAAATTCAACCCCTCCTTTAACTCTCGCACCAAAGGATACTTCTCCATCAATTTTTCTAATTTCTGTCGTTGAGTCAAAATCTCCTTATCCGCCGAAGTTTCACGAAGCGAATCATCAATCTTTACAGTTACTTGCAAAGCTTCATTTCTAAAAAAGGCTTTCAATTCATCAGCAAATGCTACCTTCTGATCATTAATAAAAGACTTATGCACGGGATTACGACAAACAATCTCTACTTCTTCTTTACTCACTATCTGTATTGTAGCAAGATTCATGATGCCGGCAGCCTGATTTTTCTCCTGTTCTTTAAGGCCGGCAATGTGCTGTTGCCATATTTCCTGTAAGGCCCCCTCCTCCAGTGGACGCTCAGTCTCGCTCTTTTGTTGTCCTTTCTTCTTTTCCTTCTCTTTCTCTACCTTTGATCTGAAAGTATCCAAATCCAATTTCTTCGCTTTATCAAAGGGATCTTTTTTTTCTGAGCGGATAGGTTTCTTTTGGGGAGTTGCTGAGACCTTCTTTTCTTCTTTTTTTGATTCCGGGGGTTCCTTTTTCTCTTTTTTGTCCGAACGTACGACCTTTATCGGAAGCGCACCTCTCAAGGGCGTTGGTTTGGGATTACGATCAATTACTTTTTTTTTTGAAACGGCGCCGGTCCGTTCTTCGCTGATCAATTCAACAGCCTGCTGCAGATAGCTGAGCCTTATCAGGCACATTTCCATAGCCAGGCGCTTGTTACGCGCCTTTTTATATTGAATACCGGTTTCATTCAAGATGTTCAAGGCCGAAATTAAAAACCCGGTATCCACTTTAGAAGACAACTCCTTGTAACGTGTTTTCAAGTTCTCCGAAACCTCCATCAGGTGAATGACTCTTTCATCTTTGCTCACCAGTAAATCCCGTAAAAAACCACAATAGCCATCTACAAAGTCATCTCCTTCAAAGCCCTTCTGCAGGATTTGATCAAAAATAAGCAAAGTCGCGCCGGCATCCTGCTGAAGGATTGCGTTACTGATCTGGAAGAAATAATCATAATCGAGAATATTCAGATGCTCCAGTGTATTTTTATATGTCAGTTTCCCACTGGTGAAACTGATGATCTTATCCAATATACTCAGGGCATCCCGCATGCAGCCATCGCTTTTTTGGGCAATCAGGTGAAGCGCATCATTATCTGTTTCTACCTTTTCCTTCTCACAAATTTCTTTCAGGTGCGCCACGGTTTCTGTGGCAGACATGCGTTTAAAGTCAAAAACCTGGCATCGGCTCAGGATGGTAGGCAGTATTTTGTGCTTTTCGGTTGTAGCCAGAATAAAAATGGCATAAGGAGGCGGTTCTTCCAATGTTTTGAGAAAAGCGTTGAACGCTGCGGCACTGAGCATGTGTACCTCATCAATGATGTAAACCTTGTATTTACCCGCTTGTGGTGCAAACCTCACCTGGTCGGTCAGGTCGCGTATGTTGTCAACAGAATTATTTGAAGCTGCATCTAATTCATGTATATTCAAAGATTTTCCTTCCTGAAAATCCCTGCAGGAGGTGCATTCGTTGCAGGCTTCTCCCTCGCTGGTCTGGTTTTCACAGTTAATGGTTTTGGCCAGGATACGGGCGCAGGTGGTTTTCCCGACCCCGCGAGGCCCGCAAAACAAAAACGCATGTGCCAACTGTTTATTCTTAATGGCATTTTTTAGCGTGGTAGTAATATGCGACTGCCCGATTACCGAATCAAAATTTTTCGGTCTGTATTTTCTTGCCGAAACAACAAAGTTCTCCATACTGCTGCTAAGGTAGGTAAAAGCAATTAAAGTTTGCGGGCAAAATTATTTTTTATACTTTTGAATCTATACCCTCATAATTACTACAGGCGGTTGATTTTCAAGCCATAAGACTGCTTCTATAGATATATTGATCTGTATTTCTCTCCACTGGCTTTTTGTTGTTGAGATTATTGGTTTCTAACTCCATGCTAAGATTTGAATGATGGTTCATACAAAAAGCGTCTCCCGCTCTCCCAAAAGAAAACTCCGCCGCGATATGGGGATCATTGGCTTACTGTTTACGGCCATAGGTTCTATCATTGGTTCCGGATGGCTCTTTGGGGCGCTATTTGCGGCGGAGGAAGCGGGACCGGCCTCCGTTTTTGCCTGGTTTATCGGAGGAATTTTAATTATTTTTATTGGTTTATGTTATGCCGAGCTGGGCACCATGTTTCCGGTGTCCGGTGGCGTTATTCGATTTCCCCAATTTTCTTTCGGTTCCTTTGCCAGTTATACCTTAGGCTGGATTACCTGGTTAGCGGCAGCTTCTACTACCGCGATTGAAGTAATGGCTGCACTTCAATATGCCAAAAACTACTTTCCCTGGCTGCAGCATTTGGACAATGGGGTTCCTGTACTAACGGGGCCAGGGCTTGCTGTTGCAATAGCCTTACTGGCGCTGTTTAGCCTTGTCAATGTATTTGGCATTCGCTGGTTTTCAAAGCTCAATAATGTGCTGGTATGGTGGAAAATAGGGATCATTTCGCTGGTCATAATCGTATTCCTGGCAACCGTTTTCCATGGTACACATTTTGACAACCCCGCCGCAGGAGGTTTTTTTCCTTATGGCTGGAAAGGGGTATTTTCCGCCATTGCCACTGCGGGGGTGGTATTTTCTTTTTTAGGTTTTCGTCAGGGGGTAGAACTTGCCGGAGAAACAAAAAATCCAAGACGTAATGTGCCCATTGCTATTATCGGTTCCGTATTGGTCACCATTATATTATATGTCTTGTTACAAGTGGCTTTTATTGGCGCTATGCCTTTGAATGCTCTCGAAAACGGCTGGACAAATATTGGCACCAGTTTCACAGGGGAGCTCAATGATGTTGCAGCCGCTTTTGGTCCCCTAGCTGCTATTGCCGGCGCCATGGGGTTAACCTGGCTGGCCGTAATACTGTATATTGATGCTTTCATTTCTCCGGCAGATACTGCTCTAATTTATACAACTGTCACCGCGCGCTTGTCTTATGCTATGGGTAAAAACGGCAATTCACCCGGTATTTTGACTAAAGTAAACAAACACGGAGTTCCCTGGGTAAGCGTAATCCTTACTTTCATTGCCGGCAGCATCTTTTTTCTCCCCTTCCCCGGCTGGCAGAAGCTGGTAGGGTTTGTTACTTCTGCTACTGTATTATCCTTTGGCTCGGGACCTTTGGCGCTATTGGCTATGCGTAAGCAACTGTCCGACCACAAACGCCCCTTCAAGCTCCCGGCAGTTTACCTGCTTGCCTACCTGGGATTCTTAGCGGCCAATCTAATTATTTATTGGTCTGGATGGAACATTATCTGGCAAATGATGATTGCGGTTTTGATTGGCTATATCATTCTCATTATCCATGAAATTGTCTTTAAAGGAAAGACCCCTAAGCTTGAATTTCGCTCGGGCTCCTGGGTCATCGTCTGGCTCATTGGCCTTACCGTAATCAGCTATCTGGGGTCTTTTCCTGACGTTTCAAAAGGGGCCGGAAATCGGGGATTAATAGGTACCGGGTGGGGAATTCTGGTACTGGCTCTCCTATCCGTATTGGTTACCTGGATGGCTGTAGCGCTTCGGCTCCCGGTAGAGAAGGTAAAAGCCCATTTAGAAGACCCATTGTTGAAAGAAGACATGAAGGAGGAATAAAATAGAGTACATTTGTGCTTCAATTAAAAATCCCAATTTTCCATTTCCGACAAGTTTAAATGTGTATGTGTATTAAAAATCTACTCTTTTGTGCAGTACTTTTAAGTCTTTTTACAGCTTGTTCAAAATCTGAAACAAAGACTTCTATTACCGGCACATGGTATTTTACCGGTAGTGTGGGTATGAGCACTCCCTATTCGGCCACAAATAATTTACTCCAGCCTGATCTTACCAGCGTATATAAATCAGAAACATCTCTAAAGGACATTAAGGTAACCTTCAGCAGTGACGGCCATTATAATTTTTTCAATCGTACTTTGCCCGAGGACAAAGGCACCTATCTGCTCAGAGACAGTTTTTTAATCATTCAGCCTAAAGAATCGGATTTTATCAAATTCAATTATCCGGCAATGGGAAGAACCGTTAGTGGCGGCTATATCTCGCCGGGGGATTCACTTTCTATCCCTATGCCCCCTTATGAACCTTACGCAGGATTTGAATACGTTTCCGATTCCATTGTATATAAAATTAAGGGTGGAAAAATGTCTTTGGTGACCGCCTGGCTGAGTAAATACAGTAAACCTCAGTCCACAGATGTAGATACAATGTTAATTCAGTCCGTAAATTACTTTGAAAAATAATCCAAAGAAACGCTTATCCCAACATCGGATGACGTTTAAATTCTTTTTCTCTGTCAAAAAGATACCGGTAGGTAGTCAATATTCTGCTCCGGTGGGTTCCAAGCGACTCTGCAATATTGACCATCTTGGGATTAAAATCACCAATCCATTGCATTTCATATTCTTCATAAAGCATCTTCTTTTGAATCACGTTCGCTCCTTCAATAATCACATAAGCATCAGCTCCTGTACCCTGAAATTCCGGTACAATCCCAAAAACAATCCCTACAAAACGCTTATTCTTGTGAAAGGTTTTCATCCACAAAAACCTTAATTTTTGCCACCAGCCAAATTTTCCGTTCAAATGTTTAAACCACTGGTTCAAGTCAGGCAGGTTAAGCCAAAATCCAATGGGTTCATTTTTATGATAAATAAACCAGACAATTCTCTCATCGATTACCGGCTTCATGGATTGAAAAATCTTTTTCGCCTGTCGCATTTCCATAGTTTTATTTCCCTGATGGCCGGCCCAGGCCTTATTATATATTGTACAAAAATCTCTGGCATATTTATCCAGATTTTTTTTACGAATGTGTTCCGAATGAAAATTCGCATCTTCTGAAAATATTTTATGCCTTTTATACAACTTTTCCGGCGCCGGGTCTTTGACATGCAGGGCATAGCAAATCTGATGAAAAAAAGGCCGGAATCCATAGTTTTCAAATAATCGTTGGTAATATGGAGAATTGTAATTCATGCAATAAAGGGGTTCATAAAAACCTTTCACCAGCAGCCCCCACCAGCGATCACGTTCGCCAAAATTGATGGGGCCATCCATGGCTTCCATCCCCCGATCCTGCAACCATTTTTTGCAATGATCCAACATAAAATTAGCAGCCTCCTGGTCATCAATACAATCAAAAAAGCCTATCCCTCCGGTCAGCTGCGTGTCTCCGGGATTCTTATATTTTTTATTGACAAAAGCGGCTATACGACCAACAATTTTCCCCGAATCCGCTTCTAAAAGCCAGCGAGCACATTCATTCCCTTTTCTTCGAAACAACTTATTCTTATTCCTGTCGAAGACCTCTTCAATATCTTTATCCAAAGGGCGAATCCACTCAGGATTCTCCTTATTAATAAAGGCTGGAAGTTCCAGGAATTGCCGTATGGTACCGGGGGTATCTACCAGAATGAGTTGCATGATGTAATTTTGGACAAAAATAGAAATAATCAACTCTATCTTCAAACTTTGGTCGGCAAAACGTAAACGGTAATAAATATCATGGAACAGACTCTAATAGATGCCACAAAAAGTGAACTCCCGATTATTCATCAACTGGCCCATGCCATCTGGCCGACTGCCTTCAGAGAGATTCTCACTCCTCAACAAATTAACTATATGCTGGAATGGATGTACAGCCTCCCCGCTCTGGAACAACAAATGCAAGCGGGCTATCACTTTATATTATATAAGGATAAAATACATAAGGGCTATTGCTCCTATAAGCATGAAGAGGGCTACACCCTCCTGAGTAAAATTTATATTCTTCCCGAAATACAGGGAAAAGGCGCCGGAAAAGCCCTGCTCAAAGAAGTTATTCAGCGTACCCTTAATAAAGGACAAAAAACAATTCAGCTGAATGTAAATCGTTATAACACCGCCGTCTCTTTCTATAAAAAAATGGGATTCAAAATTACCCGGCAGGAAGACAATGATATTGGAAATGGATATTTCATGAATGATTATGTGATGGAGCTTAAGCTTTAGCGAGAAGGGTAAAGGTGAAAGAGAGACGGGGCGAAAAGGCCAGGGGGGAAATATCAGTGTTAATCTCCGAAATCTTCAGGAGATAGTTCCGAGTCTTCTTATCTTTGCCGTATGATAGCAGTAGCAAAAACGGTAGCCTTTCACACGTTGGGCTGTAAGTTGAATTTTTCTGAAACCTCTGCCTTGAGCAGGATGATGGAGAATAACGGATATGTCCGGAAAGACTTTCAAGAAAGGGCGGATATCTATGTACTGAACACCTGCTCAGTTACAGAAAATGCCAATAAGGAATGCCGGCAGCTTATCCGCCGGATTCGCAGGCAGGCACCCGATAGCTCCATTGTGGTAACCGGTTGTTATGCCCAGTTAAAACCAGAGGAAATTGCGGCCATTGACGGCGTAGATCTCGTATTGGGGGCACAGGAGAAATTCAATATTGTATCACATGTGCAGGCGCTCTCTACCGGCGACAGCAGCAAGATATGCTCCTGTGATGTTAGCGAGATACATGGGTTTAACGGTTCTTACTCTCTAAACGACCGAACCCGGACCTTCCTGAAAGTACAGGATGGGTGTGATTACAATTGTGCTTTCTGTACCATCCCGATGGCCAGGGGAAATAGCCGCAGCAACACCATTGCCGGGGTACTGGAAAACATTCGAACACTAGGCAGTAATGACGTAAAAGAAGTGGTTTTAACCGGGGTTAACCTGGGCGACTTCGGAAAAGGAAATGAAGGTGGGAAAAAACACAGTGAAGATTTTTTTGAATTAATAAAGGCCCTGGACGAGGCAAACGATATTGAGCGTTACCGCATTTCTTCTATCGAACCCAATCTGCTGACCCACGAAATCATTGAATTTGTGGCTCAATCCAGACATTTTATGCCTCATTTTCACATCCCCCTTCAGAGTGGATCCAATAGAATCTTAGGGTTGATGCGCCGCCGGTACCGAAGAGAATTATATGCAGATCGGGTTGCTCTCATAAAAGAACAAATGCCCCATTGCTGTATTGGGGTAGATGTGATTACCGGGTTCCCCTCCGAATCGGAAGCCGATTTTAGAGAAACCATGGACTTTCTGCACGATCTTGATATCTCTTACCTGCATGTATTTACCTATTCTGAAAGAGAAAATACCGTTGCCCTGCAAATCAAGCCCACAGTGCCCAAGCACGTCCGTCATGAACGCAATAAGAGACTGCGGAATCTGTCCTACCAAAAGATGCGGTTCTTTACCGAACAACATCATGGCCAGATACGGCCTGTGCTGTTTGAAGATCACAATAAAAGTGGGCACATGGAAGGTTATACAGATAATTATATCCGGGTGTCGGCTCCTTACGACAAAGGAAAAGCAAACCAAATCATTGACTGGCCCCTGGCCTAAAAAGTTTTAAAAAATATTTTGCCAATTAAAAAGACGCCCCTATCTTTGCCATCCCCAAAATGGGAGTTTAGCTCAGTTGCCCGCCTTCGCTAAAGCTATGGCGGGTAAAGTTTAGAGCAAAGTTATTGGGAGTTTAGCTCAGTTGGTTTAGAGCATCTGCCTTACAAGCAGAGGGTCGCGGGTTCGAATCCCCCAACTCCCACCTAATAATCAAG
>CAYRBD010000011.1:37620-46827 GCA_964422465.1 uncultured Chitinophagaceae bacterium | reverse complement strand
GCCGGCGACATGGAGAAACGCTTATTCAATCTGCCCTTGATGGCGCCCGGGTGCGGCTGCGTCCTATCCTGATGACTTCATTTGCCTTTATTTTCGGCTTAATGCCTCTGGCGCTGGCAACCGGAATCGGGGCGGAAGGAGATCGTTCCATCGGGACAAGCGCAGTAAGTGGTATGCTCATCGGAACCCTTACCGGGGTGTTTGTCATTCCGACCCTTTATGTATTTTTCCAATGGCTACAGGAAAAGGTTACCGGTGTTCCGGAAAATGTAAAAAATCCAAAAGTTAATGATCAGAAAGATGTTTAAGAAATCGAATATAATAACCGCGTGTGCCGTTTTATGGATTTTGGCCCTTAGTTCCTGTGCAATTAACAAGGCCTATCAAAGGCCAGAAATGCACACACAAAATTTATACAGAACCGATCATCTGGCAGACAGCGCTTCCCTGGCAACAGACACGACTTCGCTGGCAGAAATATCGTGGAAAGAGCTTTTCTCTGACACCCTGTTGCAAAATTATATCACCACCGCGCTAAACCATAATCTTGATGTACAAATTGCCCTTCAAAGCATTCAGGCAGCGGCTGCAGTAGTCAGGCAGGGGAAAGCAGAACTCCGGCCAACGATAAGCGCCGGATTGGACTACAGCCTCACCAAGAACTCCAGGAACAGCCGGCTGGGTCAACTAAGCAATGAAGCATACAATCAATTTGATCTGGATGGCAATCTCTCCTGGGAAGCAGATATATGGGGGAAAATACGTAGTCAGGAACGGGCAAATCAGGCAGCTTATTTACAATCGATAGAAGCTCAGAGAGCAATAAAAACCAGGTTGATAGCCAATGTGGCAACGATGTATTATCAGCTAATGATGCTGGATGCCCAGATAAAAATAGCCAATGCCAGCATCCGTTCCAGAGACAGCAGCCTGGCAACAACCATCGCTCTAAAGCAGGTAGGAAAAGTAACCGCCGTAGCCGTCAAGCAGACAGAAGCACAACTCTATGAGGCAAAACTTATTTTGATTAACCTCCGCCGACAGGAAAGGACCCTGGAGAATGCCTTCTGCATGTTACTGAATGAACCTGCACATACCATCCAAAGAGACAGCCTGGACAACCAAAACATCAACACACCCCTGCGGATTGGTGTTCCTTCAGACCTGCTTGCCCATCGTCCGGACGTACGCGAGGCGGAGTACGGCCTCATTCAGGCTTTTGAATTAACCAATGTGGCAAAAAGTAATTTTTATCCCTCACTTGTCATCACGGCTTCCGGTGGTTTCCAAAGCATGGAACTAAAAAACTGGATCAGTTTAAACTCTATATTTTCGAGTATCGGTGGCAGTTTATTACAACCAATTCTCAACCACCGGCAAATCAGAACACAGTATGAAATTGCCCAAAGTCAACAGCAGCAGGCTCTTTTAAACTATCAGCAGGTGTTGCTCACGGCAGGCAATGAAGTATCGGACGCCTTATTTGATTATCAAAGCCAAACCCGGACCATTGCCCTTCAGGAAAAGCAATTTCAAGCCTACCAGGTAGCTGTCAACTATTCAGAGCAACTTTTAATAAATGGATTGGCCAATTATCTGGAGGTATTAACTGCAAGGCAAAACGTATTATCCACTCAACTCAATCTCGTTAACGCCCGGTTTGAGAGACTGGCCAGCATCATTCAACTTTACGAAGCACTCGGAGGAGGGGTACAATGACCGATACTATTACCGACCTTTAGTCGCCCGGCGATTATTAAAGTGTCATCAGGCACAAAATATCGGTAACAAAACAGAACAACAACCATCTAAGTGCGTAGGGTACTTAACATCAAAAGCCTGAAACTATGGAATATCTTAAGACTGAGTATTTCAAATAGATAGTTCTTAAAAAATATTAAATTCCTTAAGTTTATCATATCTTAGCAATAAATATTTTAAGATGCGAAAATTTTCAGGCTGTATTTTACTCCTGGTATTCCTTTTATCCTCCTTTCTTTCTCCTGCACAACAGCTTCCCCGCGATTTAGATGCTTTTGTAAAAAAAGTAATGGACACCTTCCGGGTGCCGGGGTTAAGCCTGGCTATTGTAAAGGATGGAAAGGTTTTGTTAACAAAAGGCTATGGCGTAAAAGAAGTTGGCGGTACCAACAAGGTAGATGCGCATACCTTGTTTTGTATTGCCTCCAACAGCAAGGCATTCACAGCTACAGCGCTGGGGATGTTGGTAGAAGCCGGGAAAATCAAATGGGAAGACCCGGTCATTGATTATTTACCCTGGTTCAGGATGAGCAATCCTTACGTAACCAAAAATATAACTATTCGCGACCTGCTGGTTCATCGCAGCGGACTGGGATTAGGAGCCAGCGATCTGCTACAATTCCCTCCTTCCGATTATTCCCGGAGAGAAATGACCGAAAAATTGCGTTTTGTTCCTTTAAAAACCAGTTTCAGAAGTACTTTTGCTTATGATAACATTTTATATCTGGTTGCGGGAGAAGTTATCCATGCAGTATCGGGCATGACCTGGGAGGATTTTATTAAAACTCATATTCTGGAAACAACAGGCATGACAGAAAGTATAGATCGAATCTCTCAATTTGGGCGGCAGGCCAATGCAGCAGTTTCCAACATTCCTTTTGAAGGCAAAATAATAGCCAATCCCGGTTTCTCGAACAATGAGCTGACAGACGCCTCCAATCCGGCGGGAGGAATAGCTTCTAATGCGGTAGATATGTCTAAATGGCTCCTTACCCAACTCGACTCCGGTCGTGCTCCTAACGGCACAAAACTCTTTACCCCAGCGGTTACGCATGCCTTATGGAATATGGTTACTCCCATTCCCATCTCAAAAATATCGCCTCTGTTGCAGCCGGCACAAAAACATTTCTTCGGCTATGGACTTGGCTTTTTTCTTCAGGATTATCGAGGCCATAAAATGGTAACTCATACCGGTGGCCTGGCAGGGTTCGTCTCTAAGGTAACGATGATCCCCGGGCTAAATTTGGGAATATGTATCCTGACCAACCAGGAATCCGGGGCTGCTTTTATGAGTCTCACCAACCACCTCCTGGATTATTACATGCACGTCCCGCCTTTCGACTGGCTTGCCGGATATAAAAAACTCATAGACATGCGGGATGCATATTACCATAAGATGGACAAAAATCAACAAACTTCACGGGATTCTACTGCAGGACCTTCCCTGCCTTTACAAAAGTATGAAGGCGCTTATCACGATGCCTGGTACGGAGACATTTTGATCAAATGGGAAAATCACCATTTAATCATGCAATTTAGTCATACCCCAGGCCTGACCGGAAAAATGATCCACTGGCAATACGACACCTTTATCGTAAGATGGAACGATCGCCAATTGCGTGCAGATGCTTTTGTCACTTTCTCTCTCAACCCCAATGGAAGTATTCGCGAAGCCAGAATGAAAGCCGTCTCCCCCGCTACAGATTTCAGTTATGATTTCCAGGACTTGCTGTTGCTACCAAAATAAAAATGCCGGAAATTGCACGTTTACGAATTAATATCCTGTAAATACCGGAAAGATTCCTGCAATTTCCTGTTTTGCAAAAAATAGAAAAAACAAGGATAAAACCTTAATTTCGGATAAATTATCCATAATATACTCCCTTTTTTTATAAAACTAAAAAATATTTTTTAGTTGTTTTATTTCTATATAACAACATAATAATCAATTACTTATATAAATATAAAAATACTAAAAAAGAATTCTTTTAAAAATATTTTGTCAGTATTAAATAACGTCGTACCTTTGCGCCCGATTTCGCGGGAGGGTTTCAAGAAATCTGACCAAAAAAATCAAACTGCGTAGTCGTTTTTTTGAGCATTTGTTCTTGTACTTTCCGGCAAATTGTAACCCTATTTTTTTATTAAAAAATGTAAATATCATGAATCAGGAAATGTTAAATGAACAGAAGCACGTGGACACTAAAGAAGTTTCTTTAGAGGGCTTCGTAGTGAAAGAAACCTTAGCAGCATATCTGTTGCCTGGCAACAGAGCAGCAAAAAGGAGTTTCACTCTTGCGGAATTGAAAAACATCCAAAAAAGGAAAAGAAGCGCTTCTGCGGCACGTAACCGCAATTTTTAGGATGTAGTTTTTAAAAATTAAAATCTAACGATCAATGTTGGGGCTGTGGATCAGGCTTCTAAATGAGCCACAGCCCGGGAAGGTGGGGAACTTTTCATTCGCTTTCCTTTAATCTTTTTTCCAATGCGAACATCTTGTCCCTCAAGCGGGCAGCTTCCAGGAAGTCCATATTCTTAGCCGCCTCTTTCATCTGTTTCCTGGCTTTAGCAATTCCTTTTTGTAACTGGGCTTTGTTTTCATAAACCTCCTGTTCTTCAGCAACCATCGTTGCTCCCTCATCTATGGCAATAGCGGCTTTTTCGTCATAATTTTTTATCTCTAATACCGAAGTCTGTTTAAATATTTCTTCCTTTGATTTCCCGACCGTAGCAGGTGTAATTCCATGCTCGGTATTGTATTTCAATTGCTTTTCCCGTCTTCTGTTGGTTTCGTCAATCGTGCGCTGCATGCTTTCTGTGATCTGATCTGCATAAAAAATGACCAGCCCATCCACATTTCTGGCGGCCCTTCCGGCGGTTTGGGTAAGAGAGGTTTCATTTCTCAAAAATCCTTCTTTGTCTGCATCCAAAATGGCCACCAAAGACACTTCCGGCAAATCCAACCCCTCCCGAAGCAGATTTACCCCTACCAGCACATCTATTTCTCCCAGCCTTAGTTGTCGTAATATCTCCACCCGGTCCAGGGTATCCACTTCGCTATGCAGATAACTGGAATTGATGTTGATTCTTTTCAGATATTTATCCATTTCTTCTGCCATGCGTTTGGTAAGGGTGGTTACGAGCACCCGGTCTCCCTTTTTCACTCTTTCATCAATTTCCTCCAGCAGGTCATCTATCTGGTTCACGCTTGGCCGCACCTCAATAGGGGGATCCAAAAGTCCGGTTGGCCGTACCACCTGCTCTACCACCAGCCCTTCCGTCTTGCCCAGTTCATATTTTCCAGGTGTGGCACTCATGAAGATCGTTTGCCCCAGCAGGCTTTCAAACTCAGGAAAGTTCAAAGGCCGGTTATCCAAAGCGGAAGGCAATCGAAATCCGTACTCTACCAGGTTCAATTTCCGGGAACGGTCTCCACCATACATCCCGCTTACCTGCGGAATGGTAACATGACTTTCATCCACAACGGTCAGAAAATCCTCCGGAAAGTAATCAAACAGGCAGAAAGGCCGGTCCCCGGGGTTGCGACGGTCAAAAAAGCGGGAATAATTTTCTATCCCATTGCAGTAACCCAGCTCCCGGATCATCTCCAGGTCGTAATTAACTTTTTCCTCAATACGCTTAGCTTCCTGAGGTTTGTTAATCTCCTTAAAATAAGCAACCTGCGCAGCCAGTTCATCCTGGATTTCAAAAATAATCTGCTGCAGCATATTCTTAGGAGCCAGATACAAGTTGGCAGGAAAAATAGCAGCATCCTGCATGGGATTCATGCGCCTCCCTGTTTCAGGATCAAACTGCTCAATATCTTCAATCTCATCCCCAAAAAAAGAAATGCGATAGGCATAATCTACATAAGGCAGGTTAATGTCTATAGTATCTCCTTTAACCCGGAATTGCCCCCTCTCAAATTCCAGAGTCGTGCGGGTATAAAGGGAATCTACCAGGTCTTTTAACAGTCTGCTGCGACTTAAGGTTTGTCCTTTGTGAATACGGATAATGCTGTTTTCATATTCCTTTGGATTCCCAATTCCGTATATACAACTGACACTGGCCACTACGATTACATCGCGGCGTCCCGACAACAGGCTCGAGGTCGCCCGCAGCCGCAGCTTATCCAGTTCATCATTAATAGAAAGGTCTTTTTCTATATAAATATCCGCCACAGGCATATAGGCCTCCGGTTGATAATAATCATAATAAGAGACAAAATATTCCACTGCATTTTCAGGAAAAAAACGCCGAAACTCCCCATACAACTGAGCCACCAGGGTTTTGTTATGGGTTAATACCAGGGTAGGCCGTTGCACATTCTGGATCACGTTAGCCATAGTAAACGTTTTTCCCGAGCCGGTTACTCCAAGCAGTATCTGAAAAGGGTCTTTATGCTGCAACCCCTCTGTCAACTGACGGATTGCTTCCGGTTGATCACCAGACGGCTGATAAGGGGCATCTATTTTAAAAGCCATAATCACAAAATTAAGAGGAAAAAGACATTTAACAATAAAGGAAGACCATCGGTAATTGTTTAAATTCTAATAGAAAAAAACGATATCTTCGACCATCAATAGAATATCTATTAATTATGAAAAGCAATAAATGAAGATTTAGCTAAAATCGGGTTTAATTTAATAATATGAGTACAGACACACGTTGGCGGCAGCGTTATGCTAATTTTCAAAAGGCGCTTAATCAGCTTGAAAAGGCGGTAAATATGAAAAAATATACCGACCTGGAACAGGAAGGCCTCATTCAACGTTTCGAATACACGATTGAACTGGCTTGGAAAACATTGCAGGACTTGTTGAATTACTACCTATTAGACGACCTGGACAACCGTCTGGCACAAGAAACCGAAGAATAGATGCCTTTTGGATTAGAAGAAAAAACCATCAAACAAATAAAGGCCGTTTTTCACCAACATGAACGGGTAAAGGAAGCCTTGCTTTTTGGCAGCCGTGCTCTGGGAACGGAACGTCCTGGTTCCGATATCGACCTGGCCCTTAAAGGTGAAAACCTGTCCGCCGATGAGGTGTTAGCTATCAAAAAGAGCCCCCTGATTGCTCAGGAAGGCTCTATCAACCAAAACTTTAGAACTTCACACAGTCTGTTGCAGTTTTTGTATAACCCGGATGCTTTTATTCCCCTCAATCTTTACCCGAACCCAATTTACCCTGTTCCCGGACTGCTTTTTCAGCAGAACATAATAACAATGATCCTCAGGTTTAATACATTCCGTCATGCACTGGGGTACAAAATTTGAAAACTTTTTATCCAGGATTTCATGAACCTCAAAGGGCAGGTTGTGGGCATCACTACTTACCAAAGTGGATACCAGCCTTCCTTTTTTATCAAAATTGGCTCTTACTTCCCTGTTACCGAAATTGAATTTTGCAATAAACTGGTCCCCCTTTTGTGCCCAATGCACCTGCCCGGCCTGAGGAAATTTCTGATGAAGAGCCGTCTGCAATTTTAATCCGGGGGCTCCCTCAGAATTATAAGGAGATGCAAAGGCATTTTGCGAACCAAAAGCGACAATCATTACTATCGCAAGCACGAATACACTGATTAACTTTTTCATGATATTAATTTTTAAGAAGTGAAAAGTGATTTATTATTTTTTCATCAAGTGATTATCATATCTGCCCCATGGAGAAGTGTAATGATGTCCCGGGGGATCCATAACAGGATTCAACTCCCGATGAGGAGTCTGTTTTTTTACTGGCTTGGTCAAATCCTCTTTATTACATGAAGACAAGCCGACGATGGCTAAAAGGGCGATAACAAAAATGGTCTTTTTCATCATTCAGGCTTTATATAAATAGGAAATAATTATAGCCCAAAGATACAGTGGAGAGAAAGTAACCTGTTAGAACTTTTCAGACAAAATACCGTAAAAATCATGCATTTTTTTCTCAACACAAGAATGGAATTTCAGCAATAGGAAAAATCACGCAAAAAACCGTAAAAATCACGCATGAGTAAAGGAAAATCGCTTATAAGATCGAATTATACTTAATTCTTAAAAATCACTGCTCAGGAAATTTATTTTTTTCAGAAGGCAAACACCCAAAATGTTTTCTGAATACCTTGCTGAAATAACCGGGATCGTTAAACCCAACCTGTATGGCTACCTCCAAAATGGTATCTTGTCCGTTTTTCAGGATACTCAAAGCGCGTTGCATACGCACCGAGTGAATAAACTGCTGTGTGGTCTGACCAATTAGTGCTTTTAATTTCCGGTTGATTTGTGAGACACTCATATTCACTTCTCGTCCTAAGTCAGCTACCGAAAAACGGGCATCATCTATATGGTTTTCAACAGAGGCCAATAGGTTTTCCATAAACGTTTTATCCAGGGAAGTAACCGCAATTTCTGCAGGCTTCACAAATAATTTTTTGCTAAAAGCAATCCGCATCTTGTTTCTTACGGCAATCAGATTCTGCACCCTGATTAATAATTCCTCTGAGCTGAAGGGCTTCACCAGATAAGCATCGGCTCCGGTTTCAAGCCCTTTCAGTTTATCGGTATCTTCGGCACGTGCAGTTAAAAGCAAAACTGGAATATGGCTGGTCAGGTTATTGGTTTTCAGCCTCCGGCAAAATTCAAATCCATCCATCAGGGGCATCATGACATCACTAATCACCATATCCGGAATTTTTTCTAACCCCTTATTTAATCCCTCACTGCCATTTTCGGCCTCCATAACATCAAAGCTGTCTTGAAGTTTCTTTCGGATGTACTTCCTTATATCGTGTTGATCTTCTACAACCAACACGAGTGGTTTTTGAAGGTTTGTAAAGTTGGTATCCTCCCCGGCAGAAACCGTATCTTCTTCAATTACTATCGGCTCAGTATGGGTAGGTTTCTCTCTTTTATATCCCGGCGATATGATTTTCCTGTTAAGGGGGAAAAAGCAATGAAAGGTAGCGCCCTGCCCCTCCGTGCTGCTCACTTCAATGTCGCCCTGGTGCAAGTCTATCAATTCTTTAATCAAAGCCAACCCGATACCGCTTCCTCCATACTTTCGTCTGTCATGATCTTCTATCTGATAAAAACGGTCAAATATATAGGGCAGTTTCTCGGCAGAAATACCGATCCCGTTATCCTGTACCTTCAATTCCAACCGGTCCTTTTGTATTTTTTGTAAACTCAGGCTCACCACAATTTCCCCTTTTCCTGTTGAGGGGGTAAATTTGAATGCATTGGATAATAAATTACTCAGAATCTTTTCCAGAATGTCTTCATCGAAATAACAATGGAGGCTTCCATCTCTCAACTGTTCCTCCAATTCCTCCTCCACTACCAGTTCCAGCCGAATGTGCTTCCTTTTGGCCAAAGAAGAAAAGGTATGGGTCACTTGTCTTACAAAAGGAATCAGATCTTCCCTTGTTGCATGTACCTGATAGCTGCCGGACTCCAGTTTCGA
>CAYRBD010000011.1:26611-37520 GCA_964422465.1 uncultured Chitinophagaceae bacterium | reverse complement strand
TTTGGGTTTGTGAGATCGGATATTTTAAGGGGGAATCTTTATCGTTTATGGATACCGAACGGCTAAACAGGCGAAAATCCGTGAAAACCACCCGGGGGGCATCCGGGTTGCTTCTGATGGCTTCAGGATAAAAAGCATTGAACCCCTTCACTCCCCCAAAAAAGAGTTTTCCTCCGGAACTTTTGTAAAATGCACCCGCATTAAATTCATTGCTTTGCAATCCGTCGCTAACCGTATAATTCCGAAACTCATGAGTTTGCAGATTAAACCTGGAGAGCCCTTTATTGGTACTCATCCATAAATGGCCGGCCTTATCTGCCAAGATGCCATAGACCACATTATTGGAAAGTCCGTCTTCTTCTGTAAAATGTATAAACTTTCCGGTATGCAGATCAAACCGGTTCAGCCCTCCTCCTGCAGTACCAATCCACAAATACCGATCCGGATGTTTCGGGTCCGGCAGTATAGTACGCACCACATTAAAGCTTAAAGAAGAATCATCAGCAGGATTGGTGGTATAACGGGAAAAACTTTTTTTTGAACGGTCAAAATACAATAAGCCTTCGTTGGTTCCGACCCAAAAATTGCTTTTCGGGTCCTGATAAATGGCACCAAAAGAAAGTTCTGTATATCCTGTAACCGGCTTTGGAGTATAATAAAAATTGGTGAATTTTTTTTTATCAATATCAAATTTGCTAAGCGTATAACTTGTAAGGCACCAGAGTTCGCCCTCATCATTGTATAGTTTAAAAATGCTGTTAGCCGGGTCTGTTTTGGGAAAAATACCCGGAGACAGGAACCGGCTTTTATCTTTTGACAGGCTATATCGTATCAGCCCCACATTGCAACCCATCCATACGACATCAGAATCCGTGGCTACCATGTTATAAACAATTATCGGATAAGGCAGATCCCCCAAGTTGGCCTTGTCCATGATGTGGGTCGTTTTATTCACCTTCCATAACCCATCAATCGTGCCGATCAACAAATATTTCTTAGTATCCAAAAAAGAACGAACACTGAAAGATTTTGAGGAAACCGTATGGTCCGCATTGTAAAACGTTGGAATAGGGAACAAATTGGACCCGGCAATAAATTTACTCAGCCCGTATCCATTGCTTCCTACCCACATACTGCCGGATTGATCCCGGTAAAATTTTTGAATCCACCCTTTCTGGATGCTTTCAGGGTCTGAAGGGTTGTGTTCATGCATTTGCAGAGTAAGCGTTGCCGGATTGAAGATACCGACCCCATTAAAAGTACCCAGCCAAAGAAGGGGGGAGGGCTTTGTATAATTGGAAGGTGTTGAATTGATAGACCCAATGGTTCCCTGCTTCAGGGCCTTGTTTTTTAATTCAAAATAAGTAACTCTTTTCTTTTGAGGATTGAACAAAAACAACCCGTCCCTCCCCCCCATCCACAAGCGATGGAGAGCATCTTCATAAAAAGTAACACCTCCGTCGGGAGCCATTTTTGAGCAATGCGCAGTATCATATTGGAAGCCTCCGTGGATGGGCTTTCTGGATGCTTTTCGGTAGGAATAGCGAAGTTGTTTAAATTGAATCTTATCCTTTCCCGGATCGGCATATTGAATGGGAGCAAAAAGGCTGGCTATCCACAGCCTGTTGTGGCTATCCACAAAAACATTGCTTATAAAATCAGAGGCCAGGCTGACTCTGTCTCCCGACTGATGTTTATAATGAATAATGCGACTGGGGAGGCTGTCGGGCTTGTCTTTGGGGAACTTGAGCTCGAGCAAGCCGTATCCGGCAACTCCTACCCACAGATGGCCGTCCTGATCTTCTGCAAGGGTGCCTATGGTGTGGCCACGGGTGCCAGAATTTGCCCGGGCCGGTAAAACATGCAGGAAATTATCCCGCAACCGGTCATACAGGTCAAGCCCGCCATTGCTCGTTCCTATCCACAAGCGGCCTCTTGAATCCGTAAATAAAACACCGATATAATTATCTGAGAGAGAGGTGGAGTCAAAGGGGTCATGTTTATAGATCTTAAACTCATAACCGTCAAAGCGGTTCAGTCCATCTTTGGTACCAAACCACATAAAGCCCTGCTTGTCCTGCGTAATGCCGGAAACCAGCCCTTGCGAAAGTCCGTCGTTAATCGTATAATGAGAAAAGCGCGGGTTATTAAACTGTTGTGCACCGGCAGAAAGCCCCAGGCACAGCAACAACAATCCTGCTCCAATATTCTTTGGGTTTAAAAGGTTAAAAGACCGGAACTTCATTCTTTGGTTTTCAGGCTATAAAGATAGCCTATTTAACTTATTTATCCCACCATAAGTGGTCATCCAGTTTAATGCCCGAAGGCACATTCTTCCCATTTCTTGATTTTTCATCATCCGGATAATTGACCCGGCGAATAAAATCCGGAAGGGCAGCCTGGAAAGGCAATTTGAAATCCTTATAATTATAATCGGTACGACGCATGTCGTCCCAGGTAACCGTCATCAGGAAGCATGCCACATATTTTTCCTTCATGATGAGCTGAAGGGTAATGTTATTTTCCCCTACTCCTACTTTGGGGTTGTTCAGATAGTAATCTATACTGTCCTGCATTACGTCCAACTTCTTCATATTGGCTTTTATCCCTGACAGGTAGGCCGAATAAGCTTCCTTTTTGTTCCCCAATCTGAAATTAGCCTCTGCTCTGGTAAATTCACATTCCGAATAAGTAATCAATTCCAGCGGAGAAGCGGGGCTGGAATACCATTTTCCGGGGTCCAGGTAACATTCATAATGCTCTGTATTGGTGGGGCCCTGAAAACCTTTCCCATTGGGGGTACCCCTGTAATTCCCATCCTCGGTAGTATCGGTTACAAGAGGCAATCTCGGATCAAAGACCCCATAAATCTTTCCATTCATGGCATCTATGACATAAGAAGAGAGCCATCCCCCCAACACCAAAGCGGCATTGCTCAACCCTACGTTATACCAGGGGTTGCCACCATCAAACTGAGTAACCTGTGCATCATCTTCATTACCGGTATAGGCATGGGATAAGGCATCCAGTACTTTTTGCGGTTCATATTGATCAGTTTTACTCACCAGATTTAACAACCGGGCTTTGAGGGCATACCCTGTTTTAATCCATTTGTCAATATTTCCCCCATAAATAAAGTCACTTGAGGCATCTAATACATCCTTCCCTGCAACGGTATTTAAGGTAGCAATCCCTGCATCCAAAAGGTGGAGGCAGGTATCATATAAGGCTTTCTGGTCATCATATTTCGGATTCAAAAACTCCCCACTAAAGGATTCGCTGTAAGGCGCATCTCCCCATGTATTGATCAACATACTCAAATTAAAAGCAGTCAGGATATCAGCCACCCCCGCATAACCGGGCATATTTTTAGCTTCTGCCTTTTGGCGGATTACCCAGAGGTTGTTCATGGTTGCATACAGGTTATTCCAGGTACTGCTGCCATTAATATCGCGATAAATATCATAGTCGCTTCCTTTAGAACTGGAAGCCAGATACTGTACATAATTTCCGGTCATATTCATAACCCGAAACACATTCAATCCTGTAGAATTGGTAACGCTGGCCAACAAAGGCGGTTCGGAGGGGTCTGCAACACCATTGGGGTCTTCATTAATATCCAGATATTTCTCACAGCCAACCATCCAAATTCCGGCCAACAATAAAATCAGTATAATCAATTTCTTGCTTTTCATTTCAGCCTGTTTTAGGGATTAAAAAGTAACATTTACAGAAAACATATAACTCCGGATCGCCGGATAGGTAAATCCGGACCACCCATTGGCATTGCTGCCGGCAGGAGACGAACTGGTTTCGGGGTCAAATCCAAGATAATGGGTATGAAGCCATAAGTTGTAGCCTGTAAAACCCAGACTGGCCTGTGAGATAAAAGCCCCTTCCAACCATTTCTTAGGCAGGTTATAAGTCAGGCTCAGGCTGCGCAGCCGGATCCAGGAGGCATCCTCCACAAAGTTTTCACTTACCCCCCGATAAATATTCCGGTAGTACCCATCGCCATAATCATGCCCGTCCGGACCTTCCCCCTGATTCAACCATACCGGAATGGTATTGGGTTTCCCATCTGCATATACCCCGGGGAATACCTTGATATCATCGCGGTCTTCGGTATATTTAGCAATCCCGAAAGCCGCCATAAAGTTGTTGAGTTGGTCATACTTTCGAAGCCCCTGCCGGGTGTCAATCAGGAAGGAGAGGTTCCAGTTTTTCCAGGTCAGGGAACTGCTTATACTGCCGGTCCATTTTGGATAAGAATTTCCCAATACTTTCTGGCTGTCCACTTTTTCAGGGAAACCATATTGGGTCCAGTCCGTCGTGCTATCTGTTTTATAATCATTATTAATAACCCTTGGAAGGTTTCTATTGATATGTAAGGAATCCTGATATCCATATCGTTTCCAATAGGTACCATAAAGGTCCCCTACCGGCTGCCCGACCACATATTTCATGGTAACTGTGGCGCCGGCATACCCATATTGAGAACCCACCACAATTGCATCCAACCCCGGATAAATAGATAAAACCTTATTCCGATTAGCCGCAAAATTCACATTGACATCCCATTTCAGATTCTGGGTTTGAACCGGGGTGGTATGTACCGTTATTTCCACGCCTCTGTTACGAATCTCTCCGGCATTGAGATAGACTTTGGTAAAGCCCGACGAGGAGGGAGTCAGTACCGGAATAATCATATCCTTACTATGTGAATTGTACCAGGTAAAATTCAAGCCAAGCCGGTCGTCCAGAAAACTCAAATCTGTCCCCACTTCAAAAGAAGTAGTCCGTTCCGGCTTTAAAGTTGGAAAGCCCTTGGTTCCGGAGCGAGAAAAGCCAACCACGCCCCCTATAGGCTGGTCAAATGATTTAACAAAAACATTGCTGGTACTGTAAGGATCCGCATCTTTACCAATCCCCGCGAGAGAGGCCCTCAATTTCCCACTAGTCAGCCAGGAAGGGCTTTTTATGTTTTGTGAAAAGATGTAGCTCAGGCTGGCTGAAGGATAGAAGAAAGACCTGTTGTTTTTGGATAAGGTAGAGGTCCAGTCATTACGGCCAGTCAGGGTCAGATAGAGAAAATCATCATACCCCAGCGTAAGCTGGCTGTACAATCCTATGATTCTGTAATTTTCTTTATATTGATCAATAGCTACATGGGCCGCATTCCAAAGTTCATACACATTATAGGCGGTTAAAGTATCTCCTTCCGCACTTACCCTGTCTATGCTTCTGTCCAACAGATCATGACCAATCTGAAGGGTTGTTCGAAACTTGTCGCCCCATTCGTGATTCAGACTAACCATGAAGTTGGAATTCACCTGGCGGTACCCCAGGCGATATTCATTAATAAAGCCCTGGCCATTATCTTCTCCAATGATTTCCCCCGGGATGCCGGTAGGGCCGGGAGCATGGGCGGTTCGGCCATCCATATAGTAATCCATCCCTATCCGGTAGTTGAAGGAGAGCCAATCCAGGGGTTTATAATCAAAATCCATACTACCAATCACCCGGTTTACCCGGTCATAAAATTTATTGGTGGCCGCCAGATACCAGGCGTTGCCGTTTCCATAGGTTTTTTGCGTGCCATCCGGTTTCAGGTAATCTCTCACATCCCATCGGGGCGACCAATACGTCATTTCTTCATTAAACCGGTCCGCGCTGTAAAAGTTCCCATCGGTATTGGTATAATACATGGCCCCCTTCATTTGAAACTTTTTGCTCAACTTCAACTTTCCACTTAACCTTGCCGTAATGTCCTGATACCAGGTAAAGGGTAAAACGCCTTTCTGTTTATGATAACCCAAAGAAGACGAGAAACTGGCTTTCTCACTTCCCCCGGAAAAGGACAACGTATTTTTGAATTGATGCCCGTGTACATACCCTCTTCCATATTGGTTAAACAGTTTAGCCGGATGGGAAGGATCTATTTTCCGGGCCTCCGCTACCGTGGGGCCCCATGCAGGCCAGAAACTGGTAGACTTATATTCACCATCTGAACCTTGTGTATATTTATTCTGCACGTCAGGCAATTTATTTACCTGATCAAAGCTGTAAGTAGCTGTATAATTTACCCTGAATTTTCCTGCCTGTCCTGATTTTGTGGTAATGACGATTACCCCATTGGCGCCTCTGAGGCCATACAATGCAGTAGCCGCTCCCCCTCTCAGGATATTCACGCTGGCAATATCCTCCGGATCAATGTCGGAAGCCCGGTCCGGCATTTGAACTCCGGTAGCCGCATTGGTTCCTTTTCTACCACTTCCGGTGGTGAAGGTGCTGTTGTCAATGGGAATTCCATCTATTACAAACAAAGGCTGGTTGTTCCGGTTGGGGTCCAGAGAATTCACGCCTCTGATCAGGATGCTGGAACCCTGTCCCGGCCCGCCACCCGCGCTGGAAACCGTAACCCCGGCTGCACGCCCCTGCAGTGCGTTGACCAGGCTCGACTGATGAGAAGCATTTAATTCTTCCCCACTTACTTCCTGGCTGGAATACCCCAATTCTCTTTTTTGTCGGGATATTCCCAGCGCCGTTACTACGACCTGTGAAAGTTCTCTCTGGCTGGTAGCCAGAGTAACATTTATATTCTGTTCATTGCCAACTGTCACCGCCTTAGACTGATATCCCACAAAACGAAATTCCAGGACATCGCCTCGCTGAGCGCTAATTTCAAAATAACCTTCCGCATCAGTTGTCGTACCGGTAGTCGTTCCTTTTATCAGTACGGTTACTCCGGGCAGCACATCCCCATTTTCACCATGTACCATACCAGTAATGGTGTTTTGTGCAAAAAGCCAAAAGGGGAAAGTCAGTAAAGTTGAAAGCATAAACAACCTTTTCATAAACCAGCATTTAAATGATGAATGGATTATTTAAAGGATAAACGTACGGAATAATTTGGAATAACTACAAAGTTTTTACCAATAGGTGGTCGCTACACAACTATTTATATGCCGTCAAGTACAAAATACTGGTAAAAAAGACAATAAAATATCTATATAGTGCCTTTAGGTACTCGACATTTGTGAATTTACAATAGAGAACCGCTCGCATGACGTTCGTATCCAAAAGTTCAGGAGTTCAACAGCGACCTCTATATTAAAGCCGATGTTGTACTGCTTCGCAGGACCAGAGAGGGGAGAGCGCACCGGGACAGGACAGGATTTTTTCTTCGCTCTGATAGCAGACAGAAAATGCCGAAGGCATTTAATTTTGATAACCCCTTACACGCGAAGTGCAGTACGGGGATAGTACCTACTCCAACTATCTTTTCCTTCTTTTGGAAGAGCCTTTGAAGTCCCACCCTCAGATTTGTGCCAGCGTATAAAACTTAGAACCTTAGTGGCCCGATTAATAAATCCTGCGAATTACTTCAACAAATCTCCCTTCAACCGCAGCAATTTGGTTTCTGCCTGCTTCGCATTATACCGGGCCGTAATTAGTCTTATACGGGAATCGGCCAGGCTCTGTTGCGCTTCTTTCACCTCTATAGAACTGATCTGCCCCAGGCGAAAGGCTGCCAGGGATACCTGTACATTTTCTTTAGCTACTTCCAGGTTCTCCAGTTCCAGGTTCATGGCCTCTTTATAATAACTGTAATCTTTATAGGCGTTGCGCACCTCCAACGACACTTCCGACTTTTGGTTTTGTAAATCCAATTGTTGATAGGCAATATCCAGCCGGGTGCTTTTCTCCTGGCGGTTGATATCGAAACCCCGAAAAATAGGAACATCGGCGCTAAATCCATAGTTAAACCCATTGCTTTGATTAAACAGGAAAAAGCCGGCTTGTGAATTTTGTTTGCTATAAGAATAACTCGAGTTAAAGTTGATTACCGGGAACCGGCTCCGGTTAATTTCTTTTAATGACAAACGGGAAACTTCTATGTTCTTTTTTGCAGACAACAACCCGAAATTTTGATCTAAAGCAGTTTGTTTTATCTTTTCATAATTCAGGTTCATCTCCAAAGGGATGGTATCTTCCACCTGATACTGCTGTTCTTCCGGAAGTAAAATCAGGCGGTTGAGCGTTGCTTTGCTTTCGTCAATGTTTACCTGTTGGCGGAGGGAATCTGCTTTTTGCGCGTTCAAGTCCACTTTTGCCTGCAGGTAATCTATTTTGGAACCCAGTCCGCTTAGCAGTTTATTATTGGCAATCTTAACCCGCTCGCGGGAAATAGACATCTGCTCGGTGATGGCTTCCAGTTCTCTTTTTTGTAGAATAATAGTATAGTAAGCATCAATAATATTGGCCAGGCTGTGGACCACCTGGTCTTTTACATTGAGAGCGCCCAGTTGCTGAATGGCTTTTAATTTGTCCTTAGTTGCAAACACCTTCAGGCCATCAAAGAGCGTCCAATTTAAGTCGGCAGAGAGGGCGGTATTGCTTGAGTTAGAATTCTTACGCTCTACATTATTGCCGGAAGAATATTTCTGATTGACGTGTACATTGGACCAGGTTCGGGAGGCGGAACCGCTTAACGTTGGCAAAAACGCGCCATAAGCATATTGATAGTTCAACGCCGCGGCATCTTCCCTGTTTTTGGCCATCAGAATATCAAAATTGTTCTTAAGTCCGATACGAATGGCCTCGTTCAGGGTCAACTGATCCTGGGCAGGGCTTTTAAAATTTATAAAAAGACACAACACGACCAGGCTAAAAGAGGCCGCTCGCTTTTTTAATTCATCTTTATTAGTCCACATAAATATCAGGAAGTATGTTCGGTTAATAGCTCTCTTTTCATCAGCATGGCTTCTTCTTCCACCTTGTTGATTGTTTTCCTTCTGGACAGGAAAGCATACATGGCGGGAATGACATAAAGAGTCAGGATTAAGGAAAAAATAATACCACCTACGATAACGATTCCCAGAGAAATCCGGCTGGTGGAAGCGGCGCCGAGGGAAAGGGCTATGGGTAATGCCCCCAGAGACATGGCCAGGCTGGTCATTAATATAGGACGCAGCCGCAGAGAAGAAGCTTCAATAACAGCCGACACCTTTCGCATTCCCCTGTCTCTTTTTTGATTGGCAAATTCTACAATCAGGATACCATTTTTGGTAACCAACCCAATCAAAACAATCATTCCTATTTCAGAAAAAATGTTCAGGGTTTGATTAAACAACCACAGACAAAGTACCGCTCCGGCAATAGCCAGCGGTACAGTAAGCATGATGACAAACGGATCCACCCAACTCTCAAATTGGGCTGCCAATATCAGATAAATTAAGACCAAAGCCAGCAAAAAAGCAAAATAGGTATTGGAAGAACTTTCGGCAAAATCCCTCGATGAACCGGCCAGAGCAGTGGTATAAGAAGGTCCCAGCATGTTGTCGGCAATTTGTTGCATCCGTTCGATCCCTTCCGCCTGTGTTTTCCCGGGGGCCAGACTGGCAGAAATGGTTGCCGATTTATACCGGTTGTAATGAAATATTTTAGGGGGGCTGGTGGACATCTCCATGGAGATCAGGTTATCCAGAGAGATGGATTGCCCCTGTGCATTTTTTACATATAGATTTTTCAACTCGCCCGGTGATTGCCTGTAATTCCAATTCAACTCGCCGATTACATCATATTGCTTGCCATTCATATTAAAATAGCCATACCTGACATTGGAAAGAGCCAGTTGAAGGGTCTGAGAAATATCGGCAATAGATACTCCCAATTCGCTGGCTTTGGCCCGGTTGATGTGCACTCTTAATTCCGGTTTATTAAATTTCAAATCCACATCCACTACCTGAAAGGTAGGATCATTGTTTACCTTTTCCATAAACCGGGGAAGAACGTTGGCTATGGAATCGAAATTAATGTTCTGAATAACAAATTCTACCGGCAGCCCGCGGTGGTGCCCCACCTGTATTGTTGGTGTCTGCATGGCATAAGCCCTTCCCTGAGGGAAAAACCGCTGATACCCATTAAAATAATTCACTATTTCCTGTTGGCTGCGTTGGCGTTCTTTGGGAGAAGTCAGCGTAACAAAAGCACGCCCGGTATTGCTTCCGCCGCTTCCCCAGGAGGGGGAAGTAATAGACATGACCTTGATGGCTTCCGGAATAGAATCCCTGATAAACCGGGTTTCGGCATCCACGTAACTGTCCATAGCATCAAAGGAGGTTCCTTCCGGCGCTGTAAAAGAGACACTGAATTTACCACGATCTTCCAGCGGCGCCAGTTCCGATTTCAAATGAATACCAATAAAATAGATCATGGCCAGACAACCTGCGATAAGAAGAAAAGCCGTCCAACGGATTTTCATAAATTTCGTAAGCGAATCTTTGTAGCCGTCCTCCATCCAGCGAAAGAAAGGTTCTGTCTTCCTGTAAAACCACGATGGCTTCTGACTGGATCTTGCCATTTTGTAGTTCAACACCGGCGTGAGAGTCAACGAAACAAAAGCAGAAATCAACACGGCGCCGGCCACTACAATTCCAAATTCGCGAAACAACCGCCCCACAAAACCCTGAAGAAAAATGATCGGCAGGAATACGAAAGCCAGCGTGATAGAAGTAGCTATCACAGCAAAAAAGATTTCATCGGAACCCTCGCGACAGGCTTTCATCTTGGGCATACCGGCTTCCAGCTTTTTATAAATATTCTCTGTCACCACTATTCCGTCATCCACCACCAGTCCGGTAGCCAGAACAATAGCCAGAAGAGTCAGGATATTGATGGAAAAGCCCAGGACATACATGATAAAAAAAGCGCCGATCAGCGAAACCGGAATATCAAAAAGCGGACGCAGGGCAATGATCCAATCCCTGAAAAAGAAATAGATAATGAGGATAACTAAAACAACGGCAATAACCAGTGTTTCTTCTACTTCACTAATGGAATTTTTAATATACTGGCTGTCATCAAACATGATATCCGTCTTAAAGTCGGAAGGCATGTCTTTTTT
>CAYRBD010000011.1:0-26511 GCA_964422465.1 uncultured Chitinophagaceae bacterium | reverse complement strand
CCGGAGGGTAATTCTACATTTTGTGAGGCCAGCGCTTTTTGCACATCCACCGGCGTAATGTCATAAGCGGCCATTTTCAAAGGATTCAGCCACAACCGCATGGCAAAGGTTTTCTCTCCCCACACCTGCACCGCACTCACCCCTGGTATGGTTTGAAGCCGTTCCATCAACACATTGGAAGCATAATCCGATAATTGCAACTGGCTTCGTTTGTGACTTTGTAAAGTCATAGCCAGGATGGGGGATGCATTGGCATCGGCTTTACTCACCACGGGCGGGGCATCCAGATCTTCCGGCAGGGAACGCTGTGCCCGTGAAACTTTATCTCTCACATCATTGGCAGCAGCTTCGAGGTCTGTTCCCAGGTTAAACTCCACGTTTATGCTGCTGGAACCCTGAGAACTGGTAGAAGAAATGGTCCGTATCCCCGGGACACCGTTAATAGCTTTTTCCAGGGGTTCCGTTACCTGCGATTCCATAATATCCGCGTTGGCACCGGTATAATTCGTTCGTACACTGATTACAGGCGGGTCAATAGCGGGGTAATCACGCACCCCCAGGAATGAAAAGCCCACGATACCAAAAATCACGATAATGATGCTCATGACAATCGCCAGTACCGGGCGCCGAAGTGATATGGAAGGTAAACTCATGCCCCTTATTTATTTTATACTCAAAAACTGAAGTGCCACCCCCTGATGAACCTGGAGTATTCCTGTTGTTAATATGGTATCACCAGCGTGTATCCCAGAAGTAATTTGCACTTGGTCGCTGGTGCGTAATCCCGTTTTTACCGGAACAAACTCCGCTTTACCATTTTTACAGCGCACCACCTGATCATCTTTTGTAGTCGGAATAAGGGCATCGGTAGGAATCATCAGCGCGTTTTTAATTTCCTGCAACTTCACCTGAACGGAGGCAAAGGAACCGGGAGCGAGTATATTTTTTTTGTTGGAAACATGCGCCCGCAGAGTCAGCGTCCGGCTTTGAGGATCAATACCCGGATTAACTGCATAAATAGTACCCCAGAAAGACTGGTCAGGATGTGATGCTGTCGTAAAAGAAATCTGATCCCCTTTTTTAAGCTGCGCCGAGTAGCGTTCGGGGATAGAAAATTCTAATTTCAGGGGATTATTTTGATAAATTTTGGTTACCAGGGTGGTAGGAGATACAATAGCGCCTTCGCTCACCTCGCGGAGGCCCAGCCTTCCACTAAAAGGGGCTCTGATTTCTGTCTTGCTTATTTCAGCCTTGTAATAATCTATTTGTGCTTCAAAAGAAGCCACCTGGTTTCTGGAATCATCTACCGCCTGACGACTGATGCCGCTAATTTCCAACAGTTTTTCCTGCCGGGCGAGCGTGGTATCAGCCAATGTTTTCTGAATAGCCAATTGCCGCATCTGTGCCTGCAAGTCTCCGTCAAACAACTTTACCAGCAGGTCTCCCTTTTCGACAAAAGCGCCCTCCTTAAAATAGATGTGCGTGATGCGTCCGCTGATCTCAGGACGCACTTCGGTATATTCATTGCTTAACAACGAACCCGTTGTCGTAATCTGGTTCGGTAAAGCCTGTGGAGTAATAACATAACCATCCACCATCAGGGCCGCATTCCTATCCGATTTTGCAACACTTGCCTGTAACGAACGTTCCTGGTCTTTCGTAACCTTGTTGTAGGCCAAAAGACCAATCCCTCCGGCAACCACTAAAATCAGTACAATACGGGTAATCCATTTTGACATCAATATCAGAACTTTAGTTAGTTAAAAACAGCGCCTTCAAAGTTAATCAATAGTTCCTCCCTCCTGTTGTTTTGTTTAATTTTTTACTTAAAAGGTAAAAAGTTTCAATGAGTGGTAGGTCAAAAATAAAAATATTTGAAGATTTAATAAATTGTGATTACCTTAGAAGCCTGTATTTAAATCAGTTATTGACAAATATTTTACAGAAATCGTGCATGTTTCAATAAAAAACATATTTTTGCACCCAACAAAAACTTAAAAACTACTGTTATGTCAGACATTGCATCACGTGTAAAAAAGATCATTATCGACAAATTAGGAGTTGACGAAGCTGAAGTCACTCAGGAAGCCAGCTTCACTAATGACTTAGGAGCCGATTCTCTCGACACTGTAGAACTTATTATGGAATTCGAAAAAGAATTCAATATTTCCATCCCCGATGAACAGGCTGAAACTATCACTACGGTAGGGCAGGCTGTTTCTTATCTGGAAGAACACGCGAAATAACCCGATTTTTCGATTCCACTAATTTACCAGACCTTTTAATGAAATTAAGACGAGTAGTCATCACAGGCCTTGGAGCCATTACCCCGGTTGGGAATTCTGTTTCAGAAACCTGGAAAGGGCTTACTGCCGGTGTATCCGGGGCCGATTTCATTACTTTGTTCAACGCCGAGAAATTTAAAACACAATTTGCCTGCGAATTAAAAAACTTCGACCCGTCCGATCACCTGGACCGCAAGGAGGCGCGTCGGCTGGACCGCTTTACCCAAACTGCACTGGTATCAGCCCATGAAGCTATCACAGATGCAGGGCTTGATAAAGACAGCATTGAAGCCGAGAGAGTCGGGGTTATCCACTCTTCCGGCATTGGCGGTCTCAACACCTTGTGTGAAGAGGTAAGGAATTTTTATTCAGGCGATGGCACTCCACGGTTTAGTCCTTTTTTTGTACCCAAAATGATCATTGATATCGCATCCGGACACATTGCCATGCGATACAATTTCAGGGGACCTAATTTTGCCGTGGTTTCTGCCTGCGCTTCTTCCACTAATACCATTATAGAAGGCTTAAATTATATCCGCATGGGGAAGGCCGATGTAATGGTTGTCGGGGGCTCAGAAAGCGTAATTAATGAAGCGGGGGTTGGTGGTTTTAATGCCATGAAAGCCCTGTCTCAACGCAACGATTCTCCTCAAACCGCCTCACGTCCTTTTGATCTTGATCGGGATGGTTTCGTAATTGGAGAAGGCTCCGGTACCCTTGTAATTGAAGACCTGGAGCATGCTTTGGCTCGTGGCGCCAACATTTATGCAGAACTGGCCGGCGGAGGCGCTTCTGCTGATGCTTATCACATTACCGCTCCTCATCCCGAAGGACTCGGAGCAGAGCTGGCCATGAAACGGGCGCTCCAAAATGCGGAAATGAAACCCGAAGAAATTGATTATATTAATGTTCACGGTACTTCTACTCCACTTGGGGATGTAGCCGAGGTAAAAGCTATCCATAAGGTGTTTGGAGATGCTATTTACGACCTGAACATCAGTTCTACCAAATCCATGACCGGCCATCTGCTGGGAGCATCCGGAGTAGTAGAAGGGATTGCAAGTATCATGGCCATCAGGGAAGGCATCGTCCCCCCCACCATCAACCACTTTACAGAAGATCCGGAACTGGATCCCAGGATAAACTTCACCTTCAACAAAGCCCAGAAAAGAGAGGTAAATGCCGCATTGAGCAATACCTTTGGCTTTGGAGGACATAATGCAACTATTATTCTAAAAAAATATGTTTCCTAAACTTTGTGAAAGGGGATAAAAAAAGCATATTAAACAAAAACGTATCACCAGAAAAAAATACCCAGTTTAAAAGTACCGGTTCCCTCCGGAAACAATTAAAAAATATATTGGGATTTGCTCCGGGAAAGACTGCTATTTATAAAGTGGCCTTAAGCCATCGTTCCAATGTCAGCCAGGCAGATGAGAATAATGAGCGGCTGGAGTATCTGGGAGATGCTGTTTTAGATGCCATTGTCGGGGATTATCTCTACAGAAAATATCCCCTGGAACCAGAAGGTTACCTCACCGAGATGCGATCCAAGATCGTAAATCGCCATTCTCTAAATGATGTGGCGGTCAAGATGGGTCTCCGGCAACTCACCTACTATGACAAGAGCAGCAACTATTTAAAAATCAGTGGTATTTTTGGCAATACTTTAGAGGCGCTCATAGGGGCCGTTTACCTGGACAAAGGTTATGAAAAAACCAAAAAATTCGTCATCCATCGCATCCTGGGGACTTTCATAGATGTAGAATCACTGGAACAGGAAGAAATCAACCACAAAAACAAATTATACAGCTGGGCCAATAAAAACGGCCATCAACTGGAATTTGAGTTGCTAGATGAACACGTAGAAGGAGGCCGGCCTTTTTTTACCATAACAACCGTAGTAGATGGCAAAAAAATGGCAAGTGGCAAAGCCTTTTCCAAAAAGGACGCCGGACAAATTGCCGCAGAAAAGACCTTGAAAAGGCTACACCTGGCAGAAGAGCAATAGCCTCATGAAACAAGCTGCAGATAAATAACTTCTCTCGCTTTCTTTTGTGCCAGGGTAATCATGCTTTCTTCCGTAACCTGCAAAATCCTCGGATACCCCCCTGTAACCTGGCAATCTTTCATTAAAATGATCAACTTTCCTCCCTGGGTCAACTGGACGGTACCCGGCAAAACAGGACCGGTATTGATAGAATCCAGATGGTTTTTCAACAACTCCTTGAGAAGAAAAGCCATTCGATTGCACTGGGGCGACAGATGAAATCCTTCTTTGAAAAGTACATCCTTCTCTTTTGAACTCAGCCACTCAAATTCAGGACCCGGGAACACTTTAATTTGATCAATTTTATACTGTCTTTTATCAAATTTAAGAGTGGCATTCAATCGTTTTATCTTTCCGCCGGCGAAGGAAGCTGCATAAAGCAAATCTCCTTTCTCAATCTTTCTTTTTTTGGTAATCCCTTGTTGCATACTTCGGCTACCCAATATCTTTTCCGTTAAAAAGCCCCCCTCTACTGCAAGGTATAAACGACAACCCCGGGTTACGCTTTTTATTTCCAGCAGATCATTTTTTTGAACAGCAATAACCTCATTTACTGCTTTGGGTTTCTTATTCAGGTAGATTTCTCCATCGGGCCCGCCCACCGCCACGCGTGTCTCTTCTAAAAATTTCAACGTGGGGCCTTGTATGGTAATTTCCAAAACAGCCTCATCCGCGGTATTCTTCAATAGACTGTTAGCAAACAACGCAGAATACCGATCCATAACTCCACTGGGAGAAACCCCATAGGCCGTCATCCCCCACCGGCCTGCATCCTGAATAACTGAATAAAGCCCCGGCCGGATCACTTCAATTTCCATATTCTTGGTTTTGGAGTTTATAAATCCCTTTAGCAACCATCGCCCTAATTTCTTCATGTTCTTTTTCAGAAATGGCATAAAAGCGAATAACATCCCCCGGTTTAAAAGGAGAAGGTGGATGTTGTTGAACATGAAACAGCGGTACCGGGCAATTCCCAATTATTTGCCAGCCTCCCGGAGAAGTCTGCGGATAAATCCCGGTTTGCTTTCCTGCTATTCCTACCGCTCCCTTAGGGATCCTATCTCTTGGATGCTGTTTTCTTTCTGTCTGAAGTTGAGAGTCCAGCCCACCCAGGTATAAAAAGCCCGGCAGGAAACCGATAAAATAAAGCAGGTAATCGGACGCTGTGTGCAGGTGGATAATTTTTTCCCGCGACATTCCTTTTTGTTCCTGCAGGTATTCAAAATCGGGACCAAAATTCCCTCCATAACAAACCGGAAGGTGATAAAGGTTAGAAGAAGATTGCGCTATCCGAACAGGTGAAGACAATGCTTTTTGAAGCCTTTTAATTTCCTGTTGCAAATCAGGTATTTTTCTAAAATGAACCAGCAATTCATGATAGGCGTTAATCAATTCAACCTCCACTCCCCGGCTACGATAGAATCCTGCTAAATGCTCTTTTACCGCCAAAATATAATTTAACAATTGAGGTTCTATTTTCGGCGGCCATTGGATCAGGGCGGCTCGTTCACCATAAGGTATTATCCTGGGAAAAGGGTCGTTCATTTTTTCGCAAGTTGAATACCGTTTAAAGGCAAATGATGATACAAATATTTTAAAATATCCAGGCATCCGGGGGTATCGCTGTGAAGGCAAATCGTCTGAAAGAATCCCTCCAGCATGCCGTTTTCAACCGGTATTTTATGGTCTATAACCATAGACAAGACCTGTTCTAATATCTTTTCCTTTCGGCTTATTACGGCACCCTTTTCCTTTCGGGATACCAATTCGTAATCCGGTCTGTATTGTCGGTCTGCAAAACCCTCCTTCCATACTTTCAGTTTCCCCTTTGCCAATTCACAGACAATTGATTGTGGAGGTACATACAGTATTAAATCCGGGTTCAACCTTTTTACCACCTCTATCAGGATTTTTGCAAACTCCTCCTGTTGATTGGTATCATGGTAAAGTGCGCCATGAACCTTGACATGATGAAGGCTGACATTTTGTTTTTTCATTATTTCAGAGAAAGTCGTAAGTTGTGCTGTCAATGCGCTTCTTAAGGCGGAAGACGAAAGGGCCATTTTTTCTCTACCGAAGTTTTTTCTATCCGGATAAGAAGGATGTGCGCCAATGGCTATGTTGTTTTTTAATGCCATACGAACGGCATTAGACATGGTTTGCGGTGTTCCGTAATGTCCCCCACAGGCAATGTTACAGGAAGAAATGAGCGGCATGATCTGCTCATCCTGACCACCGCCTTCCCCCAGGTCGCAATTGATATCTATGGTTTTCATTTTTATGTTAATTTTACAAAAAAGAACCGATAATGGCAAAAAACTGGAAAGAAAATGTTGAAAACTGGCTAAATGGCCCCTTTGATGAAGATACAAAGCAGGAAATCCGCAAACTGCAGGAAGATAATCCTGAACAATTGGCGGATGCCTTTTATAAAGACCTTGAATTTGGCACCGGCGGTCTGCGGGGGGTGATGGGGGCAGGCACCAACCGCATTAATAAATACACCATCGGAATGGCCACCCAGGGATTTGCCAACTATCTGAAAAAAAGTATCGAAGGAGACCTTAGTGTGGTAATTGCACATGACAGCCGCAACAACAGCCGCATGTTTGCCGAAATAACTGCCGGAGTGATGGCGGCCAATGGCATCAAAGTTTATCTTTTTGAAGCCATGAGACCCACTCCCGAATTGTCCTTTACCATCCGCAGGTTAAAGGCCAAAGGCGGGGTAGTTTGTACTGCTTCTCATAATCCTAAAGAATACAATGGATACAAAGCCTACTGGGAAGATGGCGGTCAGTTGGTTCCTCCGCATGATAAAAATGTCATTGCAGAAGTACAGCAAATAAAAAGCATTGACGAAGTCAAATGGAAGGGACATGAGGAAAATATTAACCTTATCGGTAAAGATGCTGATGAGGCCTATATTCAGGCCCTCCTGGGATTATCCTTAAATCAGGAACTCATCAGGAAACAGCATGATTTAAAAATTGTATATACCCCGATTCATGGGACAGGGATATTATTGGTGCCTGACGTACTGCGGCGGTTTGGATTCACCAACCTCAATATTGTGGTAAAACAGGCTACTCCGGATGGGAATTTCCCTACAGTAGTGTATCCCAACCCGGAAGAACCTGAAGCCATGAGTCTTGGTCTGCAGCAGGCAAAAGAAATGAATGCAGACATTCTCCTCGGAACTGATCCGGATGCTGATCGTGTAGCAGCAGGCGTTAAAAATAACCACGGAGAATGGGTCCTGCTTAATGGAAACCAAACGGGCGTTTTACTCTTTAACTATTTAATTAGTTCCCGAAAAGCTCATCATTTAGACAGCCCTAATGATTTTATCTGCAAAACTATTGTAACTACGGATCTGATAGATAAATTTGCAGCTTCTCAGGGTATCACCTGCATCAACGTACTAACCGGGTTTAAATGGATTGCCGAAAAGATTCGTGAAAATGAGGGCAAGTTGAACTTTATTTGCGGAGGAGAAGAATCATACGGCTACATGATAGGCGACCAAACCCGGGATAAAGATTCTATCTCTTCCGTAGCGCTGATTTGTGAAATGGCGGCCGTGGCTAAAGAAAAAGGACGAACCTTGTTTGATGAGCTTATTGAAATTTATCAAAAGTACGGCTTATATAAAGAAAGGCTGCTGTCTATTACCCGAAAAGGGCGCAGTGGAACGGAGGAGATTGCTGCCATGATGGAGCGTTTTCGCACTACTCCGCCTGAAAAAGTGAACGGCTCTAAAGTAATCCGGACTATTGATTACCAGTTGCAACAGGAGAAGGATCTGGTTTCCGGTACATCAAAACCAGTTGATCTGCCTAAATCCAACGTTTTGCAGTTCTTCCTGGAAGACGGGAGTAAAATTTCGGCTCGTCCATCAGGTACCGAGCCTAAGATTAAATTTTATTTTAGCGTAAACACCCCTTTAGATAAAAAGGAAGATTTTGACAGAAAAGTGGAGGAACTGAATCAAAAAATCAATCACATTATTGACGACCTGGGACTTAATAGTTGAAGCGTTTCTTTCCTGTTGATTTTCCCCGAAGCAGTAGTTACAAATTTTTTGATAAAAAAAACAGCCCGTGGCTTCTCTAATTTTTCAAGATGTGAAGAAATCTGTTTCAAAAGAGCCTGAACTTCTTCCTGGCTACGGGTTTTATCTTCTATTATTAAGCAGGCTTTTTCGCCTAATTGATCATCGGGCCTGCCGGCAATAAAAAATCGTTCCGAGATAAGTGAGGATAATTTTTTCTCGATTTCTTCAGGAAACAACTTGATTCCACCGCTGTTAATCACATGGTCTGCCCGCCCTTTCCAGGCAAATTCAGTTTTATTCCTCAATTCTACCACATCATTGGTAAATACTGGTTTTTTTAGAAACGGAACTTCAATAACCAGACAATCCCTTTCGTCCACGCCAAAGGTTATCCCCGGCAAGGCATGATAAGTTTCTGTAGAGACCTTACTGTTTATCTGGCGGAGCGCCACGTGGCTAAGGGTTTCTGTCATTCCATAGCCCTGAAAAACTGCTGCCGGAAAGGATTGCAATTTTTTTTCGAGCAACGGATCCACTGGTGATCCACCCAACAATATTTTACGAATGGATGCTTTGGTATCTGCATTCCTTAGCTGCATAGGTACCAGGGGGGCAAAATCTATTTTGTCTTCTTCAGAAAGTTGACTTAAAGGATCTTTATTCGGTTCTATACAGAGAAGATTCAAATGACTGAACAAAGCTCTTACGATCATCATTTTCCCCGCTATATAATCTACCGGAAGACACAAAAGGGCGACTTGACCTTTTTGAAAATCAAAAAACCGGGCTGTCATAGAAGCGCTTTGCAGCATCTGATTTTTTTCTACTGCAATAGTTTTAGGTTTGCCGGTAGAGCCACTGGTTTTAACCATAATAAAAGCATCTTCCGTCAACCATTCGGTCATGAACGCTCCCAATTTCTGTATATTGGATTGTTCACTTTCTTTACAAAAAATAAGGATTTCCTTTCCTTTCAGAAAAGTTCCGTTTATCGTTAGTGATACATAATCTGTATAATTCATGATAATAAACTAAAATCCCAGTTTTTATCAGAGTGATAGTGTAATCCATTTGCATCTACCGTATAGGGAGAAGGAATATTATTGGTAAACAACTGCCCAGTTCCCAATCCCTGCGCGATATCAGGGATATCCAAAGCCGTATATTGAGCAATGGCATTTAAGCCAATATTGCTTTCCAATGCAGAAGTAATTACCCAACTTCCCCCTTTGCTTTCAATCAATTGTTTCCATTCATTACAGGCAGCAAAACCTCCCACCAAGGCTGGTTTTAGAATCAGAACCTGCGGAGAAAGAGTCTCGATCAGTTTTTTTCTTTGTTCAAAAGACTGAATACCAATAAGTTCTTCGTCCAGCGCTATTTTAACCGGAGAATCAGCTATTAACTCAGCCATTTCCTGCCACTGCCCAGCTTTTAAGGGCTGCTCAATATAATTTACTTTATATTCAGAAAGCCATTTTATCTTTTCTCTGGCCTCTTCAAATCCAAAAGCGCCGTTGGCATCCACCCGAATCTCTATCTCTCCGGCAGAAAACTGTTTTCGAATAAATTGTATCAGTTCCAACTCCGTTTTAAAATCTATAGCCCCTATTTTCAATTTGATGGAAGCATATCCCTCTTTCAATTTCTTTTTTATCTGTGTCATCATATCTTCCCGGGCACCCATCCATATCAATCCATTGATGGGAATAGAAAAGCCCTGAACTGTTTTTTCATCAGAGAAAATAACCTGCCGCCCCCCGTTTTTCCAATCTTGCAAAACCGTTTCTACGCCAAATTGAATAGAAGGCCATTCAGAAAGTTCGGAAAGGATTTTTTCCTTTTCACCCGGTAATCTATGGCATACCTCCTCCAACTTTTCTTCATAGTTTTCGCGGTCGTCATAAGAGAGGTTTTTAAACAAGTTACCTTCTCCATAGGCAGTCTTTTCTCCATCTTTTAATATTAGAATGTAGGTATCTTTATGATGCAAAACACCGCGGGAAGTTCCACCCGGCTTTTTAAAATGCAGATTAATCTTTTTGAAACAGCAGGTCATTTGATTACGAACTTATTTTTACAAAGGTAAGAGAAACTGATGTAGTGTCATCAAATGGAAGTTTCCTGTAGATTTCGTATCTTTGGATAAACAGTTGTGATATGCCTGCTACTGATATAGTGATGCCGCCCCGCACCATGCTGGAAGTTTATGAAAGCCTTCCCGAAGGGACTCTCATACAACTCATTCAAAACAAATTGATTATGTCTCCCTCTCCATTTACTGATCATCAAAAAGTATTATTAGAATTGGCCTATCAATTAAAGACGTTTGTTAAAGAGCAAAAGAGGGGAGACGTCTTTATAGCTCCTTATGATGTTCATCTGGATTCAGAAAACGTCTATCAGCCCGATATCCTTTTCATAGCAAAAGAAAATTTGCATAAAATCAAAGAAAACGGCTTTTATGGCGCTCCCGACCTCATTATTGAAATTCTTTCTCCTTCTACGGCTATTTATGATAAAATAGAGAAAAAGGAAATGTATGAGCATTATGGAGTTCGGGAATACTGGATCATAGATCCCAAAACTAAATCAGCAGAAGGATTTTGGCTGCAAGAGGACCAATTTAAACTTATAGCGCCGGAAGAGCGTAATGGAAGGATAAGATTAAAACTGCTGGATCTGGGAGTGAAGTTATAACAACAACCCTGCGCCAAACAAGATACTAAACAACAGCGTACTCAAAGCGAGAAATTTTAACTCCGGATCCAGTAAGGTCAATTCCTTATTTTTCAATACGACCAGAATGCTCCTGATTATCAAGGGGAAAGCAAACAGGTAAATCCACTTCCATCCCGAAGCGCTGCTTATAAAGCTGTATGCCAGGGCGGTTGCCATACCACAAATCAACAACAGCGCATGATAAATTTTAGCCTTTGCAACCCCCAGGTTTACCACCATGGTGCGTTTACCAAATGCCTGATCATTATCCCGGTCACGCAGGTTATTCAAATTCAAGACCCCGGTACTAAAGAAGCCTATGGACATGGCTGGCAGCAACTCGACAAATGTAAATACATGGGTAAATAAAAAATAGGACCCCATTACCCCTACCAGGCCAAAAAATATAAATACAGATACATCTCCCAGTCCGGCGTACCCATACGGATTTTTGCCTACTGTATATTTTAATGCCGCAACAATAGCTGCTATACCAATAAAAAACAACAGTAAGCCATAGGATAATCGCAGCCCTTCGGAAGCCACGATCAATAACAAAATGCCGGATACCAGAGAAAGGATCACAAAAAGAATAATGGTTCTCTTCATCTGTTTTAGTGTAATTGCGCCGGTTTGCAGACTTCTTTTAGGCCCAATTCTGCCATGATTATCCACGCCATGTATGGCATCCCCATAGTCATTGGCAAGGTTGCTCAATATTTGTAAAAATAAGGTAGTGAGCACTGCCAGTATAAAAATGGACCACTGGAAACGGGCATGATAAGCAGCGAGAAAACTTCCTAAAAGAATAGTAGAAAGAGACAACGGCAAGGTACGCAATCGGAACGCCACCAGCCATGCAGAAACAGAAGCCATAGCAATCAGTTAGGGGAATTTAGGAAATTTTTTAAAATCGGGTTCTCTTTTTTCGAGGAACGCATTTTTACCCTCCCGTGCTTCCTCCGTACCATAAATCAGCCGTGTAGCTTCCCCTGCATACACCTGCTGTCCAATCAGCCCATCATCAATCAGGTTGAGGGCAAACTTAGCCATTTTTATTGCCGTCGGACTTTGAGCCAGAATCTCCTGGGCCCATTCATAAGCTGTTTGTTCCAATGCATCATGCGGAACAACGGCATTAACCATTCCCATATCAAAAGCTTCCTGAGCAGAATAAGAGCGGCCCAGAAAGAAGATTTCCCTTGCTTTTTTCTGCCCTACCTGACGAGCCAGATACGCCGATCCAAAACCGCCATCTACGCTGGCTACCTTTAAATCGGTTTGCTTAAAAATTGCATGCTCCCTGCTGGCCAGCGTCAGATCACATACCACATGCAGACTATGACCACCACCCACAGCCCAGCCCGGCACCACCGCTATTACAACTTTGTTCATAAACCGGATGCGCCGTTGTACATCCAGGATATTAAAACGGTTGACGCCATCGCCCCCCTTATAGCCGGTATCTGACCGCACGCGCTGGTCACCGCCGGAACAAAAAGCCCAGCCTCCGTCTTTAGGAGAGGGGCCTTCCCCGCTAATTAAAACCACCCCGATTTCCTGCGATTCATGGGCATAGACCAAAGCCTCCAGCAACTCGGAAACCGTTTCCGTCCGGAAAGCATTGCGTACCTCCGGCCGGTTAAAGGCAATCCGGGCCACGCCATTGCATTGCTTAAAGGTAATATCCTGATAGGATTTAATGGTTTCCCACTCGATTTCATTGCTCATGCTTCAAATTTTCTTTTAGATAGTTCCAATATTGCTTTAGTACAACTGGATTCTCTTCTGCGTTCGTAAAAATCTCCAGAATGGTTCTTCCTGTTGTATCCTTAAAAAAATCTTCTAAAGTCTTCTCCAGCGATGCTTCCTCCCGAACCGAAAGATAATTCCATTTAAAATGTACCGCTAATTTCTGTATATCCGATTGCATAGAAGTTTCAAAAAAGGGTTCCAACTCTTCCACCTTATCTGGGCCCGGAATAATCCTGAATATTCCCCCTCCTCCATTGTTGATAACAATAATATTCAAATTTTCCACAGGGCAGTCATTCCACAAACCATTCAGATCATAACGAAAAGCTACATCTCCTGTGATCAGGAGAAAATTCTTTTCCGGAGCGGCAGAGGCGGCTCCCATAGCCGTGCTTGTACAACCATCAATACCACTGGTTCCCCGGTTAGCCCATGTACCTGCTATCTTTCGATTATCAAATAATTGTACATACCGGATGGGAGAGCTGTTGGATACATGCAAATGGAACTTTTCCGGGATAACAGAATATATTTTAGAAAAAACCTGAAAATCGCTATAGGTGCATTCCCTGCAAAATTCCTCATGAAGCTGCCTGAGATTTTCATTCAATTGCAATCCTTTTTTTCTGTAATCAGAAGAGACCGGAGAAACTTCAGCCTGCAACTGCCGGAAAAAAGAAGCGGGGTCCATAGAGAAGGCACAGGTCAGGGACTGATAGGTATCCATCCACGCGTTGAAGGGATCAATATTCCAGTGATTCTGAGGTCGGTATTTTCTCAAAAGGGCTTTAATCCTTTTGGAAACTACCGCCCCTCCAAGGGTGATCAAAAGATCGGGGGCCAGCAGTTGAGCTTCTTCCTCTTCTAAATGCGTGATACAGCGATCAATATTTTCAACAAAATCCGGATCATGTAAATTAGAGGTAGATTCCGTAAACACCATTACATTTTCCAACTTAGCTATCGCTGATAATACCTTCTGCAGAAGAGGGTCTGCAGGATGCTGCCCGGCCAGAATCATAACCTTCCTGCTCTCAGAAAATTGCTTGGCTAAGGCGGTTAGGTTCTCTCTCGTCAGTTTTTTATCCGTTTTTTCTTCCCGGAAAATTCGGGGGGCAGCTACGGTTACTTCCGAGATTCCGTAAAGGGGTTCCTGAAGGGGAATGTTAAAATGGACAGGGCCTTTGTCGGAAACAGTGGCTATGCTAAACCCTTCACTCAGGCAACGTGAGTTAATCCAAAAACCGGTTTCGGTAGAAGCGGCTCCCTTCAGATCATAGCTTTTCCGAATAAAATTTTGATAAATACCCGTTTGATTGATGGTCTGCCCATCGCCCTGATCCGTCCATTCTTTAGGCCGGTCCGCAGTAATAACAAGAAGTGGAATTCTTTGATAATAAGCTTCTGAAATAGCCGGAGCAAAATTTAGGGCTGCGGAACCGCTGGTGCACACCACAGCTACCGGTTGTTGGAGTTCAAGGGCTTTCCCCATCGCAAAGAAAGCAGCGCTTCTTTCATCCCGGATACCGGTACAATGAAAGGCCGGATGCCGGTTAAAGGAAATGGCCAGGGGGGCATTGCGCGATCCGGGACAAAGAATGACCTCTTTCAGACCCAGCTTGGCCAAAGTCAGCACAATATTTTGAATGCTCTTTTTATCTGATAATTTCATGTTTCAAAGAGTTCCTTCACGGGTAAAATATGCTCCACCATTGTCTTGCTTTTCATAATGGTTTCTTCCCACTCCTCCTGAGGGTCTGATGCTGCTGTAATTCCTCCCCCTGCATAAACAGCGATGTGATCTGCTCCTATCTGCATGCACCGGAGATTGGTATATAAATCGGCTGTATGTAAAAAATCTGTTTCCCCCAGAAAACCACAGTAATATTCCCGGTCGTAACCTTCGTTTTCAAGAATACAGTCCACACTTTCCGCTACAGGAAGGCCTCCAACCGCAGGAGTAGGCTGAAGCTCAGAAAGCAGTTTTTTTAAAGAAATATTAGATTTTTCCTGAAATACATATTCGGTTTTCAGATGAGCCACCTGACCGGATTCAATGGTCGTCATTTCCCCTTTCTTCTTCAGCATACAATCCTGTTCTCCAAAAACCATCTCAATGTGGCGGCCCACCAATTCGTGCTCTTCTATCTCTTTCTTCCTCCAACTATAGTAACTGCCGGATTTTCGTTTCTGAGTACCCGCCAAAGCCACCGTATAGAATTCCGATTCCCTTTTTTGTAGTAACAATTCCGGGGAGGCTCCTAACCAGATTCCGAATGCGGGATGTAAAAACAAATACACAAATGCAGTCGGGTATTCCCGGGTGAGGGTCATAAAACAATCTACCGGATCAAAATCATGGGGTTTACTTACGTGTATAACGCGAGACAGGATAGCCTTTTCCAGCCTTCCAGAACGGATTTCCTTTAAAAAGGATGCCATCTGGGTAAAGTAAGCCGCACGCGAGGTTGCAGCAGGCAACTTCCTGTTTATCTCCTCCCCTTCCGGGAAAGCCCTTACCTGGGTTAAAAATTCTTCCTTTAGTAAAGTTGAATCCACTACAGAAAGCTGAATCTCCGAAACGGCAGATCGGGAGGTAAAAGGTGCTATCCAGAAAGATTTGTTCCCTTTACTTGGCAGACAGTTCCCGTCCACAGCCAGATGAGATGCTTCCCTACCGGGGAAACGATAGATACAAAAGGCCTTTTTTTTTGACAAAAGCGTCCGGGCGAAAGAAATAACAGGTTCCTTCAAGATTGCTGATTTTAGCCTGCAAAATTAGGAAAATTACCACGAAGGGTTGAAAGAACCCGAAAATTCAAAATTTTATTCTGAAAAATTCAGGATTTATGTTTAAACTGAACCAGCCCCAGCCAGGAAGAGAGCGGGCGCTGGAAACGTTTTTGAGAGCCAACAAATTTTTTGTGGTAAAAAAATCTGAATACCCTGCCTTCAAATCAGCAAATTTATTGAGCCTGAGACTTAATTGTGCATCTACTTCCTGACCTAATTTCTTATTAAACGATTCATTATTAATGTGGATTTTTGCAGGGGATAAAAAGTAATGGCCCGCCATCCCTATTTTAATTTTTGGATTAACAGTATAATGAAAATCTATCCGGTTGTCTATCAGACCGCCGTCTCCAAAAGGATTACCTGCATAGAAATAATCCATACTTCCATAAAACTTATGGCCCGTACCATATAAGTGCTGAAAGGCCTTATTTCTTCCCGAAGCTACCCCGGGGCTATTTCCGCTTACATAGTCGGTTCCGATACTTACACTCATGTCATCATTTACATGAGTTCCTATACGTGCAGCCAGCAGGAAAGCACTGGATTTTTTATTAATCAATGATTTTCCCATCTGATAATACCCGGAAATGGTACCAAAAACCGCCAGGTAATTAAAAGTATAAAAGAAACCGGTGGTTTGCAGAAAACTAACTTTATGGGAGGCTTCTTCAGATTCTGCATTCTGGAATCCTATATTGCTAAAGAGAAAGCTGATATAGGTCTGTTCATTGGTTTTATACCGGGCCCATACGGTCTGCATCGTTTTATAAGGTTGTGCATCTTTGATATTGAATAAATTCCCAGCCGGGTTATTTATATTATTACCATACAGTACTTCATAATTTTGATTAAAAGCCAACCAGGCCTTTCCGGTAAATTTTGATTTTTGAAAAAGGAAAGCCAGAGCGTCATGCGTACGGCCACTATTTGTCCAGTTGGCATCACTAAACAAACGGCCGTCATCTAAAGAGATGGTTTGCAGGCCCACTTTGATGTTTAAATTTCTATATACTTTCAGGGCCGCCCAGGCTTCAAAAGGAGAAATTCCGTTTTCTCCTTTATCTGTTATTTGCATCGGAGCAGCCTGCCCCCAGAGGTTCACATTCTGAAAGGACAGCTTCATTTCCAACAAATCCGAATAGGTGTAATCCATATTCAGTCTCACCCTGCTTAAGATAAGAACAGCAGGGTCCTCCCGTACAGAAAGTGGCCTGAAGGCCCCATCCCGATATTCAAAACGTGTTCTTAATTGTCCCGAAAGTGTAAAGCTGCTTCCCTTTTCAACCTCCTGACCAAAGACTGAAGAAGTAAATGAAAATAAAAACAGACACATACAGAGTATCCTTATGCGTTTCATAGCTATTTTTTAAAAATTCTTTAATCTCAATAACACTGTAAAATTAGGGCCTGATTTATCCAACTTGAATGACTTAAAACAGTCTCGGATATAATCTTACTCATAATTGGAATCTGAAAAGGTGAAATTCTCTGTTATTTTACCCTGTTTCCCCACTAAGCTTACTTTTTGATTTTTGAACGTCCTCTCTGTAAGAGCCGTAAATCCAATTATGTTTATGTATAACTTATCTTTTTTTATCTTTGTGGCCTTTTACAAAACGATTTATGCTTTTATGCACCACTTCACCTTCAGGAAAATCCTGCTGACGATCTTATCCGTTTTTTTTATGTTGCCTTCTCTGAAGGCTCAGGATGCCAGTCCTAAAATTCTTCAGGCCAAAAAATTAAATGAAACAACCGTAGAACTAACCCTTGACAACAGCCGTCACATTCTCATTGATTTTTATGGGAAAAATATTTTCCGGATGTTTGAAGACAGCACTGGTAAAAGCCTGCGGAAGCCTTATTCCAAGCCGAAGGCTCAAATCCTGGTCAATGACCCCAGAAAACCCGCCGGCCTGGTCAAGCTGATGTTCGGAGAAAATACGGTGATCATTTCCTCTCCGGAAGTAGAAGTCCGGTTTAATAAAAGTAATTCTTTATTTAAAATAAAAAACCGGCTCACAGACAAAGTGGTAGCAGAAGAAGCTATTCCCGTTGCTTTTGAAAAATCCAAAACTACCCTGAGTTTAAAGGAGCAGCCCTCAGAATACTTTTACGGCGGCGGAGTACAAAATGGCCGTTTTTCTCATAAAGGAAAAGAAATAGCCATCGTGAATGAAAATAACTGGACAGATGGAGGCGTAGCATCCCCCACTCCTTTTTATTGGAGTACCAATGGCTATGGTCTCTTGTGGTACACCTTTAAAAAGGGAAAATATGATTTTGGATCTAAGAAAACAGGGATTATCAATATAAATCATGAAACCAATTATCTGGATGTCTTTTTTATGATTGGTGATAGTGCAGTTGCCTTATTAAAGGATTACTATCAGTTAACCGGCCATCCGGTATTGATACCCAAATTTGGTTTTTATGAAGGGCATCTGAATGCCTACAACCGGGATTACTGGAAGCCTGACTCCGCCGGTATTTTGTTTGAAGACGGAAAACGATACAAGGAGAGCCAGAAAGATAATGGCGGGATCAAAGAATCACTGAATGGGGAAAAGAACAACTACCAGTTCTCCGCCCGTGCAGTAATAGACCGATACAAGCGCAATGACATGCCACTGGGCTGGATTCTGCCTAATGATGGCTACGGAGCTGGTTATGGGCAAACCAGTACGTTGGACAGCAACATCCTGAATCTTAAAAATTTCGGAGATTATGCCCGGAAAAACGGAGTACAGCTTGGCCTCTGGACGCAGAGTGACCTGCATCCCAAACCAGGAGTAAGCGCCCTGTTGCAAAGAGATATTGATAAAGAGGTAGGGGAAGCAGGCGTAAGCGTATTAAAAACAGATGTAGCCTGGGTAGGCGCCGGTTATTCCTTCGGCCTGCATGGTATTGCCGATGTGGCGGGAGTAACCACTAAATATGGCAATGATGCACGGCCCTTTATCATTACGCTGGACGGCTGGGCCGGTACCCAGCGTTATGCTGCCGTATGGACCGGAGATCAGACTGGAGGTCAGTGGGAATATATCCGTTTCCATATCCCCACTTACATTGGCTCCGGTCTGTCTGGCGAGCCCAACATCACTTCAGATATGGATGGTATCTTTGGTGGCAAAAAGCCTATCATCAATGCAAGAGATTTCGAGTGGCGAACCTTCACGCCCATGCAACTCAATATGGACGGCTGGGGAGCCAATCCCAAATATCCTATGGCTCTGGGTGAGCCAACTACCTCCATCAATCGCAACTACCTGAAATTAAAATCTGAGTTGCTCCCCTATACGTATAGCATCGCCCACCAGGCAGTTAACGGATTACCCTTAATCCGGGCTCTATTTCTGGAATACCCTAATTCCTATACACACGGAATATCAACCCAATACCAGTTTATGTATGGCCCTTATTTTCTGGTAGCCCCAATCTATAAAAATACCCGGATGGACAGCCTGGGCAATGATATTCGAAATAATATTTATTTACCCAAAGGAAATTGGATCGATTATTTTACAGGCGCCCAATTTGAAGGAGATCGTGTACTCAATTATTATGATGCGCCAATCTGGAAGCTGCCTGTATTTGTAAAACCCGGCGCTATTATTCCCATGATCAATGCCAATAACAATGTGACAGAAATAAACAAAGCCTTGCGAATTTATGAATTATACCCTTCCGGCCAATCAAGTTTTACAAGCTATGATGACGATGGAACCACAGAGGAATATAAAGAAGGTCAATACGTTACCACTCAAATTAATTCTGAACTAACTCCCGAAAATGTAGCTATAATAAGCATTAACCCCTCAAAGGGAACTTTTAACGGCTTCGTGAAGGAAAAAACAACATTGCTTAAATTCAATGTATCGCAACACCCCGGAAAGATAACTGCCCGCATAGGAGGAAAAAAGGTCAGATTAAAGGAAGCGGTAACAAGGGAAAAGTTTAAGGAAAACAACAATGTATATTATTATGACCCTGCTCCCAATTTCAACCAGTTTGCTACGAAGGGCAGCGAATTTGAAAAAGTAAAAATTATCAGGAACCCGCAATTGATGGTAAAACTGGCACCCACAGACATTACGAAAAATAAGATAGAAGTACAGGTAGCAGATTATGTTCTTAATATCAGCAACCATTATAAGAAAAAAACGGGTGTATTAACCGCCCCGGAAGGAGCAACCGTATCGGAGAAAAACACCACCTCCGTTTCCCTGATTCCTTCCTGGGAGCCCGTTGAAAATGCAGACTATTATGCTATCAAATTCGATAGTATGTTATACACGCACATTAAAGATACGGCCTTTTTATTTAGTAACCTGCAACCTGAAACAGTCTATAGCTTTAGTATCCGCGCAGTAAACAAAAGCGGGGCTTCCCCATGGGTTACCGTTCATGCCAAAACAAAGGTTGATCCTCTGGAATTTGCCCTCCACAACATCACCGGTTATTGTACGAAACCGGCACAAGAGGGGCACGAAATCAACCGTCTTTTTGATTTTGAGAACAATAGGATATGGCATACCCGTTATCAGGAAAAAGCAGTACCATTCGATATTGTAATAGATTTAAAAAGTGTAAATAAACTGGATAGAATAGAATATCTGCCACGCCGTAGCGGCCGGAATGGCATTATTACCCAGGCTGAAATTTATTTTAGCAGGGATAAAAAATCCTGGACAGCAGCAGATAGTGTAAAATGGACAAGCAATAATGATCCAAAGAAATTTATTTTCAAGAACCACCCCACAGCCCGTTATATAAAGATCAGCGTAACGAAGGCGGTCGGGGATTATGGATCAGGCCGGGAATTGTATGTGTTTAAAGTGCCGGGAAGCACTGGTTTTCTTCCCGGGGATATCAATCAGGATGGCAAGATAGATGAAAATGACCTGACTTCTTATCGTAATTACACCGGATTACGCAAAGGAGATGCCGATTTTGAAGGTTATATAAGCAAAGGAGATATTAATAAAAATGGCCTGATCGATGCGTATGATATATCTAATGTAGCGACCCAATTGGAGGGAGGAGTCCGTATCGATTCAGCTACGCCTCTTTCCGGGAAACTGATTCTTTTTCCTAACAAAAAATCCTACCAAAAGGGAGAGGATATTGAGGTTATCGTAAAAGGCAAAGATTTGAATGCGGTTAATGCGCTGAGTTTTGCGCTCCCTTATAATACCAGCAATTATGAATACCTCGGGCTCAAAATTCTGGACACTCATCAAATGCAAAACATGACCAACGATCGTTTGCATTCAGACGGTGAAAAAGTTCTTTATCCCACTTTTGTGAATATTGGCAACAAAGAAACGCTGAATGGCACAGATGATTTGTTTATTCTGAAATTCAGAGCCAAAAAGAATATCAACTTTAATCTGAAAATAGAAAATGGAATGTTAGTAGATAAAGGGTTGGAAGTGGTTAAGTTTTAATAATCCCCCCTTTATGCCGAGTTTCTTCCTGCGTTAATAATTCCGAAGGAACAACGAACAACCAATTTTTCATAGGTTTCCAGCTGCTTCTCTTCCATATCTTTATTTTCCCTGATTTTGGTAAGAGCATATTGCTGAATGGTTACCAGTGGCAGAATAACCCTTTCCCGCATTTCGATGGACTGACGGTCAACAGGATAATCCTCCATCAGTTCCGAATGTCCGGAAAGCTTGAGTAAATATTTTTTTGTCTTTTCAAACTCTTCATAAATCATCCGCCATATATACCCATACCTTTCATCGTCGGCCAAAAAAGCCGTCAGTGGGAAAAAGCATTTTTTCATAGACATTTCACAATTGTCCAGCAATGCTTTCAGAAACATAGAGTTGTTATAAAGTTGCTGAAGCTCCTTAAACCTTCCTTCCTCTTCCAACTTTTTAAGAGCGCTGCCGAGGCCAAAGAATCCCGGCACAATCTGTTTCAACTGATGCCAGGAACCCACGAAGGGGACAGCACGCAAGGAGTCCAGGCTGAGCTCCGAACTGGAACGCTTAGAGGGGCGGCTGCCAATATTGGTCTTTCCATAATATTTTAACGGGCTGGCATAATTCAGATATTTTAAAAAGTTAGGATCATCTTTTAGTACTTGAAAAGCCTTATAGCTTTCATCTGCAAAATGCTGAAACAGCATTTCTTCTTCTTTATTTAATACCCTTTTAGGATTGCTGAATAAATCATTACTTATCCCTGCATTTACCAATTGTTCCAGATTAAATTGCGCAGAATCCACAGTTCCAAAATTAGAGCTTACGGTTTGTCCCTGAATAGTGAGCTGAATTTCCCTGGAAGAAATTTTGGGCCCCATGGAAGCAAAGAACCGATGGGTTTTTCCACCACCTCTTGCGGGGGGGCCTCCACGTCCGTCAAAGAAGACAACGTCCACGTCATTCTCTCTGGAGATTGCAGTAAGTTGCTCTTTGGCTTTATAGATGCTCCAGTTGGCCATCAGGTAACCCCCATCTTTTGTCCCATCCGAAAACCCAAGCATAATGGTTTGTACATTTCCTCTTTTCCTTAAATGTGCACGGTAAATTTCATTTTTATATAAGTTTCCCATGACTTTGGCTGCCCGTTGGAGGTCCGGTACGGTTTCAAAGAGTGGAATGATATCAATATCCAGTTCTTCTTTCTTCCAGCCGCTCATGAGAAAAAAAGAATACACTTCCATCAAATCTAACGGACCTGTTGCATGGCTAATGATGTATCGGTTACAGCCTTCCTCGCCGTTATATTTTTGGATTTTTTTTATGTTGCGGATATTCTGTAAAGTATCTTTATATAACGCCTCCTCCATCTCATCAGGCTCAACCGGAACGGTCACCCCGGCGAGGGCAGCTATTTTCTCTTCCTCACTCAGTTCCTCATAGTTGTTTGGCAACGCATCCGTATTTTCAGCCAGATAACGGATCATAGGTTTATGCACAGAACTGTCCTGACGGATATCTAAAGAAGCAAAGAACATCCCAAACACTTCCACCTTTCCAATAAATTCATCGACGAGGTTAATGAATAGATCATTATGTTCATCAGTCAGGACTTTTCGTATTGCGCGCAGCCTTTCCAGGATTTCCGCTTTAGAAATATCCAGCTTATGTCCGGTAACAAACAGATTGTCATAAACCTTTTTTTCAAGCGCTTCCACATGGTCTTCAACACGCTTAAAGGTGAGTCGTCTTTTAAGGTTCTTTACATCTTCATAATAGCACTTAAGAATCGCGCTGCGCAGTTCTCCTGCCACCTTCATCGTAATATCCGCATTAACAAAAGGATTGCCATCCCGATCGCCTCCGGGCCAGAATCCCATCCTGATTAAAGGATACACCTCCTCAACCGAATCAAAATAACGACTATTCAACTCATTCACAATACGTCCGGCAGCTTTATAAAAAACATTCTCCAGATACCATATCAGGCTTACCGCCTCATCATAGGGGGTTGGTTTTTTCTTTTTCAGGAAAGGAGTTTTCCCTAACTGGCGCAAGTACATGTTTATCCTGGCCGGATTATCCTTGTTCAGTTCTCCGGATAAGTCGTGAATAATTCCCAAAACCTCTCCTGGATAAAACTGGGTGGGATGAGCCGTTAGTACAATTCGCACAAAGAAATTTTTCAATTTCTTTTTTAACTCCTCCTGCTTATCTTCACTGGTTACCTCCGAAAGCAGATGCTTGAGCGTACCCGGCCCCTGCATATCATTTATTTTGGAGAAAGAAGCATCTTCGAGTGCATCAAAAAGCACTACCTGTCTTTCAGCATATTGCACAAAACGGAACAAAAGATCAACGCGTTCCTTTTCAGTATTATATCCGGTATATTGTTTCAAAAAACTATCTACTAATTCAATCGGACTTTTCTCTTTTCCGTATCCTTCCTCGCAATGAAGCAGGAATAAAGAAAGCAGGATTCCGGTTTTTTCAACCCTGTGAAAAGGCAGGGCGGTAAACAGGCTACCATATAGTTGAAACCGGATACCAACCAGGTTGTTAAACAACCGCAACCGGTTACTGGATTTTACCTCCATAAGAAATTTATCTTTTAAAGATTCTTAATTTCCGTAAAGGTAAAAACTTTGAGTGAGAATTTTTTATTCCAGCATTCCCTTCCTGTTCCCGTCTCGCTCCACGGGCCAGGACCGGGGCTCCCCCGTTCTTGGATTCAGGGGCATTATCCGCCGCTCGCGAGAGGTGTTCTGTGGATCTTCACTTGCCAGATAGGCCAGAATAGCCGTCAGGATTACATTGTTCTCTACATCGTCAAAAACAATTTTATCATAGGTATCCAGATTGGTATGCCAGGTATAATTCCAATAGTCCCAGCTCAAAGCTGACAAATTAAAGGCCGGGGCTCCAGCTGCTACGAAAGACGCATGATCGGTACCTCCGCCTGCGGGCATTCCTGGGAAATGAGTCTCAATAAAATTTGAAACCGTATCAGGAACCTGAGACAACCAACGTTCGATATAGGCATACGAGTTAACAAATCCACTACCGGAGATATTTACAACACGTCCCGTACCATTATCCTGATTAAAAAGTACCTGAAGATTTTTTACGATTTCAGGATGATCATGTACAAAAGCACGCGAGCCATTTAACCCCTGTTCTTCACTTCCCCACAAACTAATCAAAATAGTCCGTTTGGGATGTGGATAAATCTTTTTTAATATTCTCGCAACTTCCATCATAAGGATCGTCCCTGTACCATTGTCTGTAGCTCCCTGGGCGCCATCCCAGGAATCAAAATGGGCGGATAGCATGACATATTCATTGGGTTTTTCAGTGCCTTCAATCCGGGCAATGGTATTAAAAGTAGGCACCGGTCCAAGTTCTTTGGAAGCAGCAGTAACGCTTATTTCAGGTTTATCTCCATGAAGTGCCAGGCGATACAACAGCCCATAATCCTCCAGAGAAAGGTCGATACTGGGAATATTATTCGTGTAAGCACCAAATATTTTGTTGGCGCCAAAGCCCTGCGACCACCTGGAGCTTAATACTCCGGCAGCGCCGGCCTCTTCCAGCGCTTTAGGCAGGGTACGGGCATTAAAGCCACTGTTTTTCAGGTTCTCTCTCCATGTTTTTTGCATAGCCTGCCGGTTCTTTTTCATTTTTTCAAAGGAACTACTGGTGGCAAATTTTTCCCAATTTTCATCTGGTCTTCCGGTAGGCTGCAACATGGAAGTTAATACAAATTTACCTTTCACATGCGGAAGCCATTCTTTAAAAGAATTAGAATCGCGAATATGGTCAGGGAGCGTAATTACCTCAGCGGTGATGGTTTTCCCATCCGTACCCGGGCTCCAGGCCAGCATCATGCCCTGCAATGTACGCTTCCGGGGCGATGTCATATCTATATGGGTATAACCACGTTCCCACCCACGCCATTTTCCCCACGCCTGATTTTCCGCCGGTATATCCCAACTCTTGAATTTATTTACCGCCCACTCACGGGCCTTAATCATCTGAGGGGTTCCCACTAAGCGGGGTCCTATTACATCCAACAACTCGTGCGCCAGAACTTTTAGTTGGGAATTTTCACGTGCTTCTTTTATAACATTCTTAATTACAACATTATCCTGGGCAGACAAGGGACGAATAAAGATCAAAAGAGAGAGTAAAAGAAAGATAAAGCGCTTTTGCATGATCAAAGGGTTTTGGATGATGAAAAGTAGATTCTGAAACAAATATAGGGTAAATCTTTGATTGGAAACGGATCGTTTAAATCAAGATGTGATAATAAGCAGGGGTAGATCAAAAAGATAATTCTTCCTGCACCGGAATTCCTTCTAATTTTAGCAGGTATTTTTTCCGTTCGATACCCCCTCCATATCCGATGAGCTTCCCATTGCTTCCAATCACCCTGTGACAAGGGATAATGATAGGGATCGGGTTCTGACCATTGGCATGCCCAACAGCCCGTACCGCTTTGGGATTCCCAATCCATTTGGAAAGTTCAAGGTAACTGATGGTTTTGCCATACGGAATATTCAACAAAGCCTTCCAAACCTGTTTTTGAAAATCTGTTCCTACCGGGATCATAGGCAGGTTGAAATGAGTACGAGTCCCTTTAAAATATGCCTGCAATTGGTTCTGTACCTCAAAAGCAAGTTCATCCGGATTATCTTTCCCTTCCTTTATATCACAAAATAATATCTCCTTTAAGTATCCACGGGTGGTCACTATCTTTAGCCAACCGACCGGACTGTGGTAACAAAGGGTGTGAGAAAGGTCTGAATTTTGCATGAGACAAAAATAAACCAATTTAAAAGGTAAACGTCTTCTGAAACAAACGGGAAGGAATTTCTCCGCTTATAGCAGGTATTTCCTCGTACTGATCTTTGATTAAAAAATAGCCCTCTACGGAGCGGGAAGCCGGTTCCACTATCCAATATTCTTTCACACCAAACCGCTCATAAACGTCCTTTTTTTCTTCCAGATCATATTTAGCTGTACTCGGAGAAAGTATTTCAATCACCAGGTCGGGAGCGCCATGCAGCCCATCCTCTTCAATAATAGATTGTCTTTCTTTGCTGATAAAAATAATATCAGGCTGGAAGGCATTTTTAGCTCCAAGGTAAACATCAACCGGAGCAACTACCACTTGTCCCAGCATATTACTTTTCACAAATGGCTGCAATCCGGCGATGATGTTCATGATTATTCTCTGATGTATGAATTTAGGCGCTGGCGACATAACTAAATTATTTTCAATCAATTGTACATGCGTTCCCTCAGGAAGACTTTTAAAGGCTTCCATCATCGTACGCGGTGGCTTTGTCATTACGGCTGTACTCATCACAAAATTTGTTTGGAGATAAAGTTAATCTATTCCGGCTTCTC
>CAYRBD010000010.1:32122-47389 GCA_964422465.1 uncultured Chitinophagaceae bacterium | reverse complement strand
GTATCTTTATCTACTGAAGTTCCTTTTTCTTTGGCCATCCTTTGCATGGCTTCTTCCAGGTAAATCATCATGACAACACCTGTTTCTACGGCAATGCCAAAAAGGGCTATAAAACCAACAACTACGGCCACCGACAAATTTTCTCCTGAAAAATACACCATTAAAATGCCACCGGTGAAAGCAAAGGGGACGCTTAAAAAAGTATTCAGCGTATCCCTTATGTCATGAAAAGTGAAATACAAGATGAAAAGAATCAGGAAAATAACTACAGGCAGAATGATTTTTAGCGTTTGAGCCGCATGAATCTGATTTTCCCACTGTCCGCTCCATTCCACGTAATAGCCCTTTGGCAGAGTAAGCGTTTTATCTAAGCAGTTCATAGCCGCTTCTACAGTACTACCCAGATCACGACCGCGGACATTGAATTGTACGGTGCCCCGTAACATGGCATTTTCGCTATTGATCATAGAAGGCCCTTCCTCAATGGATATATCGGCTACTGCCGAAAGCGGAACCGGTCCGTTGGGCGTTTGTACCAGTGTACGCCTGATGTCGTCCAGGCTGTTGCGCCAATCCTGAGCCAAACGGACATTAATACTAAAACGTTCTCTCCCCTTGATTACCTGGCCGATACTCATCCCTCCTAAGGCGCTTTCCACAATCCCATTTACCTCATCGGTTGTAAGTGCAAAGCGGCCAATGGCTTCTTTTTTAACCTTTATATTCAGATATTTTCCTCCGGCAACCTGCTCCGGGTATAAATCTACAATTCCGGGAACACCTTTCAGGTCGGCAGCGATGGTTTGTGCCAGCCGTCCCAACGTATCCAGGTTTTGTCCAAAAATTTTTACACCTACATCTGTACGAATACCGGTGGATAACATATTGATGCGATTTATAATAGGCTGGGTCCAGCCATTGGTTACACCGGGTATTTTTAACTTATTATTTAGTTCATTGATGATGTCTTCTTTGGTAATTCCCGGACGCCATTCACTTTTTGGTTTAAGCATAATAATCGTTTCAATCATGCTCAACGGCGAATTGTCTGTTGCCGAGTTAATTCTACCAGCCTTACCTAAAACATTTTTCACTTCCGGAACATTTGCAATAATTTTATCCTGTACCCTAAGAATCCGTTCTATTTCTGCATGGGAAACATCCGGAAGGGCTACCGGCATAAAGAGAAGAGTCCCCTCATCCAAAGGCGGCATAAATTCAGTACCTATCCGGGTAAGCAAGAAACCAGCAAGGATTAATCCCAGAATATTAATAGCGAGAATTGTTTTCTTCCACTGCAAGCCCCAGAGCAAAACCGGTCCATAAATTTTTGAAAAAAAATGGTTGACCGGATTACTGCTCTCCGGACGCATCCTGCCCTTCATAAAAATGGCCATGAGCACTGGAACCAGGGTCATGGTGAGTAGCATGGAGCATACCATTACTAAGGTTTTAGTCCATGCCAGCGGATGAAACATTTTTCCTTCCTGCCCGGTCAATAAAAATACGGGAAGAAAAGATACCACAATAATCAATATGGCAAATACGATAGGTTTGCCCACCTGCTTTGCCGATCTTTCTATGATAGCAATCCGTTCTTTGTTATCCTTTTTTCTTTCCATAAGTTGATTCTTAAATAATTTCAATCTTTTTCGGACAAATGTCTATAGGCATTTTCAACCATCACAATTCCGTTATCGACGATAACGCCAATTGCAATGGCTATTCCACTTAAAGACATAATATTGGAGTTAAACCCTAACAGCCGGATGAAAATAAAGCTGAGCAAAATAGCAATAGGGATCGTAAGTATGACCACCAACGAACTACGGAAATGAAACAAGAAGACCATAATTACTACACAGACAAGCAGGATTTCTTCAACAATCGTTCGGCTGACACTTTTTATGGAAGCTTCAATGAGCCGACTGCGGTCATAAGCGGTTTTAAAAGTTACGCCAGGCGGCAATCCTTTTTGTACTTGTTTCATTTTCTCTTTCACGGCTTTGATTACTGCATCGGCATTTTCACCATAGCGCATTAATATCACACCACCTACGGCTTCGCCGTTGCCATTTTCATCAACAATACCTAACCGAGGCTCACCACCAATCTGTACATTCCCGATATTTTTTATAAGAATGGGGGTGGTGCCTCGTGTGGCTACAGGAAGGTTGGCTATTTCGTCCCTGGTTTTTATGTAGCCCAGCCCACGAACAACATAATCGGCATCATTTAATGAAAATACACCGCCTCCAACGTCATTGTTATTTGCCCGGATGGCTTTTATGACTTCTAACGGAGTGATGTTATAATAATTCAGTTTATTGGGATCCAGGGTAACCTGATATTGTTTTTGAAAACCACCAAAAGAAGCCACTTCGCTCACACCGGGAACACTTTGCAAAGCAAATTTTACATACCAGTCCTGTAAGGTACGCAGTTCGCCCAGATTTTGACCCGGGGCCTGCAGTGTGTACCAATAAACCTGCCCTACACCAGTAGCATCAGGACCAATAGAAGGGGTTACTCCATCAGGTAAAAACTTTTGTGCGTAATTTAACCGTTCCAATACACGTGTTCGTGCCCAGTACAGGTCAACCTTATCCTGGAAAACCACATATACAAAGCTCATCCCAAACATAGAAGTAGCCCGTATATCTTGCACTTTAGGAATACCCTGTAGATTGCTTACTAAGGGAAAAGTGATCTGATCCTCAATGAGCTGAGGGTCGCGTCCCATCCATTTGGTAAAAACGATAACTTGTTTTTCAGAAAGGTCGGGAATGGCATCCACCGGCGTTTGTGTCAAACTATAAATGCCATAAGCCGTCAATCCGATTGTTATAAAAAGAACCGTAAACCGGTTATGGATGGACCATGAAATGATTTTATTAATCATTTTAGTCTATTTAAAAAAGATTAAATTCCTATAATGGCTGGCAAAAAGAGTGAGCAAAAGAATTTTTAGCTCGTGAAAGGGCACACCTGTGGCTGCCCAGAGAGGAACTTAACCTATCTTTGGAGGGATCCAGATGGTATGAAAACCGGAAGAAAGCACGAAATCGGGGAAGCGATCCGGGTTGATTGTTTTGGGAAGAAGATATTCCCCGGCCCCCATGCTGCTTTGTAAGGGAATCAGATTTACACAAGAGCATTGACATGCGTTGTGACCGCAGTTGTCTTTGCAATCATGACTTTTGTTTTTGTCGGAATGTGGGTGTTCTGCACTACTGGTCTCACCGGCCATGTTGCAATAATCATTATTTTGGCATTCCGAACAACAGCAATTACCGGGTGAAGTCGTATTATGCGCTAAGCCTCTATCCGGTATTAAGAAAACGCCCATTAAGAGGAGCAATACTATCTGCGCAAAATTTCTCACGATACAAATGTAGTACTTTTTCGTTTTATTTTCTTTCAAACCTAAGAACTGATACTGAAGATATTCTGAATCTTCTCTCTACGGTTTATCCATTTGTGAAACATTCCGACTCCGTAGCCTTCTCCCATGCTGCCTAAAGGATGGCATAAAATAAGGATTTACAGAGCCTTCCAGAGTACATCTACAAACTGGTTTCCCGAATCCGTGAATTGTTGAATTGGTTGAAATCCGGAGGCCGCAGCCGTTTCTTTTAGCTGGTGTAGCGTATATTTTTGTGACTTCTCCATGAGGATGGTTTCATCCTTCTCGAAGGATATAGAAGTTCCCAGCCCTGGGAGGGTTACTTCCTGTTTTTTCAAGCTGACCAGGTAGCTTTTGCAAAGGCCCGTATCCGGATCATAAGTAGGATAATGATCAAACTGATCTATCTTGAAATCAGCGCTTAGCTCCCGGTTTATTCTTTCTAATAAATTAAGATTGAAGGCTTTTGTCCATCCCTGACTATCATTGTAGGCATTTAAAATAATCTGGGGATGTTTTTTTAGGTCACAACCGACCAGGAGCATGTCTCCTGTTTTCATTTGTGTTTTTACTGTTGAAAGAAAAGAAATGCTTTCTTTGGGCGTCATGTTGCCAATACTGGAACCCAGGAAAAGAATGAGTTTGGGTTTTTGAGAAAGAGCATAGGCTTTGTGTAACATTTTCACATAAGGGCCTGTCAGGTCGTTAATGCTTACGGAAGGCAGGAGAGGGGGAAGTTTTTTATGAAGAAAAGAAGTAATGGAAGAAGAAATGTCAATCGGGAAAAAGTTGTAATTGCCTGTTGCCTTGGCAATTGCTTTTAGCAGATGAATGGATTTATAACAATCTCCCGCCCCCAGTTCTATCACATCAAAGTCAGAAATATGTTGCAGAAGCGTGTGTATAATTTGCTCTTTTTGAGTGGTTAATATCTCTTTTTCGCAATTAGTCAGATAATATTCGGGACAATGCATAATCTTTTGAAACAACCTGTCTCCCTTTTTATCGTAAAAATACTTTGAAGATAGTTGTTTGGGGTATGCTTTTAAGCCGTCCAGCGTGTCTTTTGCAAACGCGGTTAAGGTTTCTGTCAACATGAGAATAAGGTGCTTCTACTTAAAAATTTACTTTGCAAGACGGATACCGGTAAATTGCCATCTTTTTTCGGGTTGGAAAAAGTTGCGATAGGTGGGGCGGCTGTGTCCTTTTGGGGTGGCTATAGAAGCACCCCGTAATACTTTTTGATTGACCATAAATTTCCCGTTGTACTCTCCTGCGGCACCGGCTGCTTTTTGGAAGCCGGGGTAAGGGAGGTAGGCGCTTTCGGTCCATTCCCATCGCCAGCCCCACGGGAATTGCTCCTGGGCGGCTTCCCATTCGAATTCGGTAGGCAGCCTTTCCCCTTTCCAGTTGGCATAGGCCGCAGCTTCAAAGTAGCTTATGTGACAGACTGCTTCCCGAAGGTTTAAGGATTTTAGCCCCGCCAGCGTGTAATAATGCCATTTTCCTTTAATCTGGTGCCAGTAAAGCGGCGCTTTTATGTTGTTAGTATTTATCCATGCCCAGCCGTCTGAATGCCAATAGTGAAAATCCTGATAGCCTCCTGCTTCAATAAATTCCAGAAATTCGCCATTGGTGACCAGCCGGTCTGCAATTTGAAAGTCTTCCAGATAAATTTTATGTCGTTGCAGTTCATTGTCATAACAAAATCCGCTACCATTGTAACCCGCTTCATAGAGGCCTGCCTGCACCGCTATATGATGCAGAGGGGCAACGGAAGAGATTACTTCTTGTTCAGTATGATAATTGTAAGCGGGAAAGAGGGGATTGTTTCCTAAGATGTATTTAATATCACTTAGCAGCAGTTCCTGATGCTGTTGTTCATGATTAAGCCCTAGAATAAGAGTAGAACGGCAATTGGCGGATAGTTCCCGGCTTTCCAATAAGATGCCCATTTTTTCATCTACATAATGGCGATAATCCATAATTTCATGTACTGATGGGCGTGATAAATTTCCCCGGTCGGTACGCAAAATCCTTTCTCCAAAATGCTCATAATAACTGTTGAAGAGAAAACCATATTCTTCATTAAAAGGTTGGTATCCTTCATAATAAGGCTTCAAAACCAGGGTCTCAAAAAACCAGGTAACATGAGCCAGATGCCACTTGGGCGGGCTGACATCTCCAATGGGTTGTACAACATAATCTTCCGTTTGTAAAGGGGCACACAATTGTTCAGAGTAAGAACGAACAGTTTTATAAGCTTCCAGCAGGCTGTTTTTAACGGTCGTTTCTCCCTTTGAGTTTTCTTCCAGAATAACGGACATAGTGATATGATTTTTGATAATTGACTACCAGGTAATTAAACATGAAATATGGCTTAATTGTTTAGTACAATCAATTTATGGAATTTAAGCAGAAATAGAAGAGATTATTCTTTTATCATTTTTTATTTCATGAATATAGATACTTTCTTTACCGGTCCGGATACGTTTAAATATAAAATCTTGGCTTTATCGAATTAATGTACATCATTCCCTAAGGACATCCGGAGTACGAAGCTTAGCCTGCTTAGTTTTGTAGAGAAACTTTTCAGAAGGCAGCGCCGGATGAGTAATTTGAGGTGATACGGTCTTCAGAAACTCTGAATGGCCTTCTTTTGAAAAGAGCAAAATTATGAACCTTTCTAAACCTTAAGATGCATGAACATCCTCATTACTTCAGCCGGCCAGCGGGTTTCTCTGGTGAGAGCCTTTCAAACAGAATTGACTCAGTATTTCCCTGATGGGAATGTCTATACCACCGATATGAACCCGCGCCTGGCACCTGCCTGCCAGGTAGCCGATGGGGCCTTTAGGGTGAAAAGAGTTACCCATCCCGATTATATCCCCGAGTTGCTTACGATTGCCCTGAAGCTCAGGGTAAAACTGATTGTACCGACTATTGATACTGAATTACAGGTTTTGGCAGACCATAAGTCTCTGTTTCTGGCACACGGTATTCACCTCATTGTGTCTTCTCCCGATCTGATCCATAAGTGCCGGGATAAAAGAAAGATCAATCGTTTCTTTCAGTCCAGGGAGATAGATATTCCACGTCCTATTGACAAAAATAATCCTACTTTTCCCCTTTTTATCAAGCCTTATGATGGAAGCCTGAGTACAGATATTTTCCTGATACACGGTCCGGACGAATTATTGCCCTATCACATGGAGAATGAAAAACTGATGTTTATGGAGTACATTGACCGGGAGAGGTATGATGAATATACGGTGGACATGTATTATGGCCGGGATCATCAGGTGAAATGCATTGTTCCGAGGAAAAGAATGGTGGTACGCGCTGGTGAAATTAACAAAGGGAAGACCGCACGTAATCATATTGTTCCTTTTCTCAGAAAAAGACTGGGCCAGATTCCCGGTGCTGTGGGGTGTTTTACCACGCAGGTCTTTTTTAATGAACTTACTGGTCATATTATCGGAATCGAAATTAATCCGCGTTTCGGTGGTGGATATCCGCTGAGTTACCATGCCGGTGCCAACTATCCCGGAAACCTGATTCGTGAATACCTCCTGGGAGAAAAGATTAGTTATTTTGAAGGATGGGAAAAAAACCTGCTCATGTTGCGCTACGATGACGAGATATTGGTTCACGAAAGCCGGATTCCCAAACTTGCTGCTCAGAAAAGGCCGGCTGCAATGGTGAAATATGCTGTGTAGAAGGCGGGGAGATGAAGAGGCGGTGGGGCGATAGAGAGAAGAAAAAAAGGTATCTTTTTTAGAAAAGAAATGACTTGATTGATGCGCTTCTTTTGCTTTATTATGCTATCGCCCTTCTTGTACCTCATCCCTTTATTGTTATACTATATACTGTCTAGATTGCCTTTATATGTCCCCCATAATTTTTCCTGGCTCCGTTGTGGTTTTGGATTTGGACGACACCTTGTATAAGGAGGTTGACTTTTTAAAATCTGGTTACCGGAAGATAGCCGATAGCCTGCTCCATTACAGTTTTGAAGACCCCTATGAAGATATGCTGGCTATTTATCGTAGAGGAGGTGCTGTTTTTCAAGAGATTATTGAAAAATATAATTATCCTTTTACTGCAGAACGGTTTCTTGCAATTTACCGGAACCATTTACCTGATATTTTGCTATCGGAAGAGGTATGGGAATTTTTGCAAAAATTGGACCTGACCGGTTGTAAAACAGGGCTTATAACGGATGGCAGAAGTGTTATGCAAAGAAATAAACTGAAAGCGCTGGGCCTTGAGAATTATTTTGATAAGGTAATTATTTCAGAGGAATTCGGCAGTTCAAAACCAGCCTTGGAAAATTACGAGGCTTTTGCTGTTTTTGAAGGACAGAAATATTATATTGCCGATAACCCTTCAAAAGATTTTATATCTCCCAATGCAATGGGGTGGGAAACCATTTGCCTGCTGGATGACGGACAAAATATTCATAAGCAGGATTTTAGCCTGCCAAAGGAATATTTGCCGAAATTTAAGATTCACAATTTTAGAGAGGTTATTTTTGACAATTCCGATCCTATAAAACTATAAAGGAGTAGTCCCCCGGTTTCCCGCTTGATATTGTTTCATCCGCTGATGTTCTACCCTGATCAGTGGCATATACTGGTCCATTTCCTGCTGCATTTCCTGCAATGTTTCCACTGCCTTGTCCTGCATACCGTCTTTTAATTGTTCGTAGGCTTTTTGAGCTAAATCGGTGATCCAGGTTAGACCTACCATAGAGAAGTTGGGTTTTATCTTATGGACGAGGTCTTTCAGCCTGCCCCATTCCTTGCTCTTGGTCGCCTGTTTTATTTCCACCCAATCCCCTTCTGTACATTCCAGGAATATATCAAATAAGCTCAGAGCATAATCTACATTCCCCGAATACAGTTTTTCAAGGTAAGTGGTGTCCAATTTTTTATTGAATACGAAGGCTTTCTCTTCTTTTTCATTCATATCTTCTTCCGATTCATCGTCATTAAGGTATTTTCCTAAGATTTTTAACAGTTGATCGGGGGTGTAAGGCTTAGGGAGCAGGTCATTTATCCCTGCTTTTTGCGCTCGTTCCTCAATCTTTTCTCCTACTGAAGCTGAAACCAGGACTATTGGAGTGGCCGAATTGAGGTTCGTTGATTTTCTGATCTCAGATGCCACCTTCATCCCTCCCATTTTGGGAAGTTTCATATCCATTAATATCAGGTTATAATATTCATCTTTTGTATATCCCAACGCTTCTTTTCCATCCCTGGCAATATCATAAGGGATGTTATTTTTTTTGAGCAAAATAGACAGGTAGTTGAGGTTCATCTGGTTATCTTCAACTACTAAAATTCTGGCATTTTTATCTACCGATAAATGGTTTGCCGCAGCATGGCTTTTTATTTCTTCAATCGGCTTATCTGTACTGTTAAAAGGGAGGGAAAACTTGAAGGTAGTGCCTTCCCCTACGGTACTTGTTACGGTAACCTCGCCCCCCATCATTTCGGCCAGGCGTTTACAAATAAACAGTCCCAGTCCCGATCCGCCATAATTAATTTGTGTATCTTCATCTGCCTGGATGAAATCATCAAAAATTTCTTCCACTTTTTCTTTAGAAATGCCGATTCCGGTATCTTCTACTCTGAATTCAATCCATACAATATCTTCATAGGCATCTATGATTTTTGCTATCAGCCTGATTTCTCCTCTGGAGGTGAACTTTTCCGCATTTGTAAGGAGGTTCATCAGGATTTGGTTAAGCAGAACGCTGTCTCCCAGGATGAAATGGTTTATTTTAGGATCAATTTCGCAGATGAGTTTTACCGGCTTTCCGCTAAATTTAAGGCTGAAAGTATCTACCAGAGAGCGTAAAAGGTTGGGTAGATCAAACTCCTTTTGATTAATTTTTTGTTTGCCGGATTCAATTTTAGCAAAATCAAGAATGCCATTTAACAGGTCCAGCAAGATATTAGAAGCATTTTTAAGAACTTTCACGTATTCTTCCTGCTCGGTATTAAGGGGAGTTTCCGTGAGAAGCAGGGTCATCCCGATAATGGAATTTAGCGGGGTACGGATATCGTGGCTCATGCTGGCCAGAAACTGCTGCTGTGCCAGTTGGGCTTCTTCTACCGTTTTCTTGGCTATTTCCAATTCCTTCTGGATTCGTTTTTGCCCGGTAATTTCGGTCATGAAGAGCATGCATTTTACCGACTGCCCTTTTTGGCCGATGTTGGAGAAGGAATGACATTGTAACCACTTTATCCCATCCCTTACCTGAAGTTCCAACTCAAAGGAGTGGGCATTTTTCGAAATGACCCCGGAATAATGATTCTTCAGATTGGCCATCATCCGTCCTTTCCCGGCCAGGCACATGTCCAGGAAATTAGTTTGCATGAGTTCCTCCCGGGGCATACCGGTAAGTTTGCAGAAGAAGGGAGAAAAGCGCTCAATATGACCTTTCCCATTTACTTCACAGTAGGATATATTAAAATTAGATAAGGTATGAAAAAAGGACTCCTCAGAACGGGATTCCCGCCCGGGGTCTTCTTCTTCCTGCTGTTCGGGTGCTAAGGTAAATTGCCAGATGGCTCCCAGGAAACGCTCTTTATCATTAAATATGGGGATGTAATCCATCGTAAGCAGCGAATCATCCTTCAACCAGATGGCCAGCCCAAAGTGAGGTTGCCTTTTTTCCAGCAATTTTTTAACCTGATGGGCATATTCATCGGGAGATTGAGCATACTCCTTTAAATAATTCATTGCATATAATGCAGGTTTCCCCAATAGAAGGTTATAATCTGGCCTGGCAAAAGGATGCTTTAAAGCAGATTCGTTTGTCCACTGGAGCTTGTCCTGGTCATCGGTGATCAGGATGCCTGCATTGGTGCTGTTGATAAAAGCACGAAGCGGCAGGTTAAAAATCTTTTCTAACGAGTCTATTTCAGAAAAGCCCCTCGCCCTGCTTCCGGCTGAGGAAGTGTGTTTTTTACCTCCCTTTTCACTCGTTACTTTAAGCAGGTCCGGTATTTTATATTGCTTCTCACTTTCCGGAGCAGATCTTTTGTAACCTTCAGTCATTGGTGAAACTTTAATATATTAAGCAGATATCACCCCCTTTAAGTGCTGAAAAAAACTATCCTTTTTTCTTAATGAAACGGGGATCGTCTGGTCATTACTCATGACAACAGCCGAACCCACGCCTTTGATTATTTTTTTAACATGGTTCATGTTGATTAAGTACGATTTATGAACCCTGAAAAAACCTTTACCGTCCAATAGGGTATCATACCCCTTGAGGGGTTTAGATACCATTTGTATCTTTTTTTCTCCCGCGATATGGATTTTCGTGTAGCTATCGCTGGCTTCGCAGTAGATAATGTCATTCAGGTTGACCAAACGATAGCCATCATTTGACGGAATGACAATTTTTGAAAAACTCTGATCTTTATTTTGTAAATATTCTTTTAATATGGCCACCAGTTCATTACCTTCTCCCTTTGACCGGGGTTTCACCTTAGCCAGTGCCGCCTTCACTTCTTCAATATTCAAAGGCTTAAGCAGGTAATCTAAGGCGGCAAATTTTATGGCCTGAATAGCATACTCTTCATGTGAGGTTGTAAAAATGACATCGAAATCTACCTTTTTGAATTGGTTTAAAATTTCAAAACCCTTTCTGGGAGGTAATTCAATGTCCAGGAAGAGAACATCGGGATTGGTTTTTTTAATTATTTCTACGGCATTTTCTACCGTTCTGGCGGCCCCAACAACTTCAACATGCTCACAGTGATCTTCTAAGATCGCTTTGAGTATCTCGACATTCCTGGGCTCATCTTCTGCTATAACTACCTTAATTGTATTCATAGTTTCAAGGTATAGTTAAAAATAGGTAGTCCCCGAGTATCAAAAACTACCCTTTTCAAGGGTGCAAGATACTACATTTTCACATTATCGCCCTTTGGATTACAGAAAAATCTCTGTTTTTTGATACAATATCTCTATTCAGGCTCAGATAAGCCTTACACACAAACACCGTAGAGCCTTGATAGTAAGGTTAATGAAGGCCCTAAACCAGCAACTATGAATACCCGATAAAGGTAAAAAAGTCTCTTTCCTGAAAGCAGGAAAATTGGTGATCGGCCATAAATAATTTGTTAACGTATAATTCTAAGCAGGATACGTTCATTTAAATCAGTTAAAGAAATCTTATATTTGCTCATAAAATTATAAATTGCCCATCATGAATGCATCTTTTGTCGCACGGATAGAAAAAGAAATTGAAGAAATTAAAACTTCCGGTCTTTATAAAACCGAACGGATCATTGAATCTCCACAGGGGGCAGAAATTGAAGTAGGCGGACGGACGGTTATTAATTTTTGTGCTAACAATTACCTGGGTCTGTCTTCCCATCCCAAGGTGCTGGAAGCTGCAAAAAGAACAATAGACAATAGAGGATATGGTCTGAGCAGCGTCCGGTTCATTTGTGGAACCCAGGACATTCACCGGGAGCTCGAACAAAAGATTTCTAAATTTCTGGGTACAGAGGATACCATTCTGTATGCGGCTTGTTTTGATGCCAATGGAGGGGTATTTGAACCTTTATTAAATAAAGAAGATGCCATTATTTCCGATGCGTTGAACCATGCCTCTATTATTGACGGCGTTCGCTTATGTAAGGCTCAGCGTTTTCGTTATAAAAATAATGATATGGTGGACCTGGAGAATCAGCTGCAGGCTGCCGGGGATGCCCGTACACGGCTGATTGTAACTGATGGAACCTTTAGTATGGATGGTACGATTGCCCAGTTAGATAAAATTGTTGAGCTGGCAGAAAAATATGAGGCTGTGGTGATGGTAGATGACAGCCACAGTACGGGTTTTATCGGAAAAACAGGACGCGGGTCGCATGAGTATCGCGGCGTGGTAGGGAAAATAGATATCATCACGGGAACCCTTGGAAAGGCGCTTGGCGGAGGCTCGGGAGGCTTTACCAGCGGCAGAAAGGAAGTGATTGACATGCTGAGGCAACGTTCTCGCCCATATCTGTTTTCCAATACGCTGGCTCCATCTGTTGTAGGTGCTTCTATAGCTGTGCTGGACTTGTTGAGCGAAACAACAGCATTGAGAGATAAATTGGCGGAAAATACAAAATATTTCCGGGAGGAGATGACAAAGGCCGGTTTTGATATCAAGCCCGGCGAACATCCGATTGTTCCGGTGATGCTGCATGATGCCGTACTTTCCCAGAAAATGGCAGACCGCTTGCTGGAGGAAGGAATTTATGTTATCGGGTTCTTTTATCCGGTTGTTCCGAAAGGGGAGGCACGTATTCGGGTACAGGTGAGTGCTGCCCATGAGAAACAACATTTGGATAAGGCGATCACCGCATTTACGAAAATTGGTAAGGAACTAGGGGTGGTTTAGTCATTGGTCAATAGTCAATGCCCCCTGCCCACTGTCTCATTCTGCATCGGCTTCCACCTCCCGTACCTCGGGTACCATGCGCTTCATCATGGCTTCTATGCCTGCTTTAAGCGTGATCATGGATGATGGACATCCGGAGCAGGCCCCCTGAAGGGTAACGAATAATTTCCCGTGGGTATATCTCTTAAAGCGAATAGCCCCGCCATCCATTTCTACAGCAGGTTTTACATAATTATCCAGAATCTCTTTTATTCGCTTAACTATCTCGCTGTCATCTGATTGTATTTCTGCATGATCTGACTGGTTTTGAGTAAGAGCTTCTTCATCTATTATTATGCGGCCCTCCTCCAGGTAGTCTTGCAGAAAGCTCCTGATGATAGGGGTGACGTCCTCCCAGCCGGTTTCCACAGATTTGGTGAGCGTAATAAAGTTACTGGCAATAAACACCCCGCGAATGAAGGGGAAGGTGAAAAGTTCGGCTGCCAAAGGGGAAGCGCCGGCCTCTGATTCTTCGGGGAAATCAACGCTTTTACCCGGATAAAGCAGTTTATTAACGACAAACTTCATGGTCTCCGGATTGGGAGTTGCCTCTGTATAGATGCTAATAACGGGATTGCCGGTCTTAATCATGATAAATTAATTTGTTATGCAAAGATAAACAATTTACCTTGGTTGCAGGAAGTAAAAATTTTAAAACAATGATTGAAAAAAGAACCCTTCATCTGAAAAAACGCATTGCCCTGGTGGCTCATGACAACAAAAAACAGGAACTCATTACCTGGGTGAATCACAATAAGGAGCTTCTGAGTCATCACGAACTTTACGGTACTGGTACTACGGGGCATCTGGTGGAAGAAGCTACCGGATTAAAAGTAAATAAGTTGAGAAGCGGGCCCATGGGAGGAGATTTACAGATAGGCTCCATGATAGCGGATAATAAGATTGGAGTGGTGATCTTTTTCTGGGATCCCATGGAAGCACAACCGCATGACCCGGATATCAAGGCGCTGCTGCGTATATGCGTGGTCTGGAATATACCAATGGCCTGCGACCGCTCTACGGCAGATTTTATCATTACCTCCCCTTTATTTAAACAAGAATATGAATTAAAAATGACTGATTACAGTAGATATATGAATAGGCGTATTCCTGCGGAAGAGTAGGCGGGAGCAGTAAGGAGTGGCAGTTTGCAATTTACAATTGGCAGTTTGCAATGTCGAAGGGTACGCAGAGGTGGAAGCAGTAAATTTCAAATAATAAACAAAGAATAAAATATAAGTTCCAAACTATCCCCTGAAGCTGCCTTGCCTGCGCCAAGGCTCCGGCAGACAGGTCTGGAACTCCCCTGCAACTCCCCTCTCTCATTTATCGTTAATTTTTTCCTAAATTAGAGAGTGGTTTTCCGCTTCCCCGCTTGTAGCTGTTACATTTGTAACCCGCTTGTAATCTGTTATAGTATGTTAAGATTTGAACATGGGGCTTTTCTTTATTTTCTTCTCCTGCTCATTGTGATCGGAGTGGTTTTCGTTGGTGTCCTTGCCTGGAAGCGCCGTGCAATTCGTAAATTGGGAGACCGGAATTTGGTGGAACGCTTGTTTACCGGTTATTCAAAGCGCTTATTCAATTTGAAATTCTGGTTGTTGTTTTTAGGATTTGCTTTTATTACTCTTGGGGCCGCCAATGTTCAAATGGGAGATACCTTGCAAAAAGTAACAAAGAAAGGGGTAGATGTTATGATCGCTCTGGATGTGAGCAACAGCATGCTGGCGCAGGATATTCAGCCAGACAGGCTGACGCGTGCAAAGCAGTTGGTCAGCAAGTTACTGGACAAAATTCCGAATGATCGGGTGGGGTTGGTGGTTTTTGCGGGGAATGCCTATTTACAAATGCCGTTGACGGTGGATTTTAGTGCGGCAAGGATGTATCTGAGTACAGCAGATCCCGAAATGATTCCCACTCAGGGTACCGCTTTCGATAAGGCTATTGCCGCCTGTGAAAAGGCTTTTAACCAAAAGGAGCACCAACATAAAGCCATCATTCTTATCTCGGATGGAGAAGATTGGAGTGATGAAGGGATACAGGCTGCAAAAAAGGCCCATAAAGAAGGGATCATTATTAACACAGTGGGAGTAGGTACAGTTAAGGGGGCGCCTATAAGGAATCCCCAGACAGGAGATTATATGAAAGATGAAAAAGGCAATCTGGTATTAACCAAGATGAACCCTAAAATCCTCAGGGCCATTGCTGCCGCCGGCAATGGCATCTATCAAAACCTGGATCAGACAGATAAAGCCGTGTCAGCCTTAACCCGGGAACTCAATACCATTAAGAAAAAAGAGTATGGGGAAAATCTTTTTGCCGACTACAAAAGCTATTTTCAATATTTTATTGCCCTTGGTTTGTTATTGGTATTAATAGAGTTCTTTTTGCCAGAAACAATCCATAG
>CAYRBD010000010.1:0-32022 GCA_964422465.1 uncultured Chitinophagaceae bacterium | reverse complement strand
CCCTTGGTTTGTTATTGGTATTAATAGAGTTCTTTTTGCCAGAAACAATCCATAGAAAAACGGCGGCAGCCTGATTTATCTACAGTAAAAAATTAAATGTTCTTGAAATGACATTAAATGTTAAACATAAACCTGTTTCCTCGGCTTTAAGTGTAGCGCTTTGCGTTGCCGCTGTTTTATGTTTTTTATTAAAGGCAGAAAATGTGGCGGCGCAGTCTCCCAACCATCTTTTGCGGAAGGGGAATAACCTTTATCATGGTCAGAATTATGCGGATGCAGAAGCTAACTATAAAAAAGCATTGCTGAAAGATTCCAGTTCTGCCACCGGACTTTTTAATCTGGGTAATGCCCTCTATCATCAAAGGCGGTATAAAGAAGCAGCAGAAAGATATGCGGAAAGTATAAAGGATGAAAAATCGGATAAAGATGAAATTGCCTCTTCCAGCTACAACATCGGGAATACCTTTATGCAAAATAAAAAATGGCAGCAGGCAATAGAGGCTTATAAAAAAAGCCTGATTGCCAATCCAAAGGATGACCAGGCCCGCTATAACCTTGCTTATGCACAGGAAATGCTGAAAAAGAACCAAGGGGGAGGTGGAAAAAATAACAAAAACAAGAATAAGCAGGATAACAAAAAGCAAAATAAAGACCAGCAAAATAAAGACAAGCAGAAACAAGATCAGGATAAAAAGAATCAGAAACAAAACCAGCCGCAGGATCAAAATAAAGACCAGAAACAACAGCAGCCTCAACCACGCCCGGGAGAAATGGATAAGCAGCGTGCAGACCAGCTGCTGAATGCAGCAGCTCAGCAGGAGAAAAAGATTCAGGAGAAAAAAGATAAAGACAAGAAAGGCGTCAAAGTTTATACAGGCAAAGACTGGTAATATCCTGAATTTGATTAATTTTGGATTGACATGTCTGTTCCTAAAGAGTCTTTAAGCAGGGTTGTGGCCCATTTTGACCTGGATGCCTTTTTTGTCTCTGTAGAGCGGAAACTTAATCCTGAATTAGAAGATCAACCGCTTATCGTGGGGGGAAAGAGTGGCCGGGGGGTAGTAGCGGCTTGTAGTTACGAAACCAGAAAATTTGGAGTGCACTCTGCTATGCCCATGGTTTCTGCACTGAGGTTGTGTCCTGATGCGATTGTTGTTCCGCCCGACAGGGCTTCTTATGTTAGATATTCCCATATAGTAACACGCATTATTTCGCGGCAGGTTCCCACTATTGAGAAAGCCAGTATTGATGAGTTTTACATTGACTACACGGGAATGGGAAATTTTGACCAGTGTTACGAAAAAGCTACCCGCTTGCGACAGGAAATCATAATGAAAACGGGCTTGTCTATTTCTTTTGCTTTATCGGTAAATAAGCTGATATCCAAAATAGCCGTAGATACGGTGAAGCCAAACGGGCAGATTCGGATAGACCCGGGGACGGAAGCCGGCTTTCTGGCACCCATGGCGGTGGAAAAAATACCAATGGTAGGCCCGGAAACGGCAGCCCGGCTTCATAAAATGGGTATCTTCACCATTGCACAACTGGCTCAGAGCTCCAAAGATACCCTGCGTACGTTTTTTGGAAAACAAGGGCAGGACCTGGTGGACCGGGCCAGAGGAATTGATCATACACCAGTTTCAGACGTGCGAAAGCACAAATCTATATCGACAGAAACGACCTTTGAGAAGGATATTTCAGATAGAGCGGTTCTTGAAAAAGAATTTGTCAGGATAAATGCGCGAAATGCCGTGCAATTAAAAAAAAGCAACTATTATACCTCCTGTGTAGCCATAAAGATACGGTTCCATGACTTTGAAACTATCAGTCGTCAGATGACAATTCCCCCTACTTTTTCCGAAGAGCAATTACGGAAATATGTCAGGCAGCTTTTTAGGAAATACGATGAGCGGAATAAGAGCGTTCGTCTTATCGGAGTTCGTTACTCAAGCCTGATAACGGAGGGTTTTCAATTAGATATCTTTGTTCATTAGCCGGTCTCCTTCCAGCATGGGCAGGGAAGGTGCTATATCAGAAGTAAAGCAATAAGCAATGTCTTTCTTTACTCCCAACTTTCCAAGGCGGTGGTAGTGTGAAGTTTTTTTTACAATCTGCATCAGGTCTTCTTTATATTGGAGGTACATATTTTCGGCCATGAAAGCTGAGTCTCTGTTGCTACAGAATGCTTTTTTGACGCGGTTGACGACTGCACCGGCGAAAAGCATATCTTCAATATTAACATGATCTTTCCATCCTGCACAAGCCAGGATAACCGGCTTGGATTGGTGTATGAGATACTCGCAAACTCTTGATAGGTTAGGGAAAGACCCGGTGATAATGGTCTGCGCATCCAGGGCTTTGTGGAGCAGTCTTGTTCCGTTGGTAGTTGTCAGAACAAGGGTTTGTCCCTTAACAAATTCAGGCGGGTAATCGAAGGGGGAATTTCCATACTGCAATCCCGGCGCTATAACGCCATCTCGTTCTCCGGCAGTAAGCGCTCCCAGCCGCGCGCCGATATGGGCGCATTCTTCTACTGAAGCTACCGGAATAACTGCGTCAGCCCCGTTGTACAGGGCAGTTGCGATGGTAGAGGTAGCCCTTAATACGTCAATAATGACAACAATACTTTCTTTCAGGTTAGTAAGATGCAGCAAAGCCGGAGAGGGGCATACCTCCAATTGAGGCCTGGGTACAGCATGAATCATATTCTAACGCTAACTATTATCTGCCGGAAGGGCATGTTCTTCATTTTTTTCCTGGAGCAGTTCCCGGTCCAATTGTTCATATACCGAATTGTTGCTCTTAAATTCCGGCACCATTCGTTTCATGTAACGTACCACTTCCCAGCCGTGACCTTCTGTTGCAAGTGACAGCAATTCTACCATTTGCGTTCTGACTTTTTTAAAGGGGTATTTGCGAACCATTGCGATCATGATCTTGGGATGATGCGTATTGATGGTGCTTTCCTCATTTGCCAGGAGTTCTTCATAGAGCTTTTCTCCCGGACGAAGGCCCGTGTACTCAATTTTAATATCAACGCCGGGAGTCAATCCGGAAAGTTGGATCATCTTGTGCGCCATATCTGAAATCTTTACAGGCGTACCCATGTCAAAGACAAATATCTCCCCTCCGTTTCCCATGATGGCAGCTTCCAATACCAGTTGACAGGCTTCCGGAATGGTCATAAAGTAACGGACCACATCTTTATGGGTAACCGTTACAGGTCCTCCTTCTTTGATCTGCCGGGTAAACAACGGAACTACCGAACCATTTGAACCCAGTACGTTCCCAAACCGGGTGGTAATGAAAGAAGTGGGCTTTACGATCCCATTATGGTCATGGTTGTTGGGATTGTGAAGATAATTATGGAAGGCCTGTGTGAAAATTTCGGCAAGACGCTTGGAGGCGCCCATTACGTTGGTTGGGTTTACGGCTTTATCCGTAGAAACCATGACGAATTTTTCCACCTGGTATTTCACGGATAGCTCTGCCAGGTTGATGGTGCTTTGTACATTATTGATAATGGCCATTTCCGGGCAGCGCTCCATCATCGGCACATGCTTGTAGGCGGCAGCATGCAACACCCAGTCGGGGCGGTGCTTGCGAAACATCTTTTCCATCTGTCCTTTCTCCCGGGTATCAGCAAGGTAGCAAACCATTTCGGAGAGGGGGAACAAGCTTTTTGCTTCCAGCCAGAGTTCATGAAGAGGGCTCTCGGCCTGGTCGCACAAAATTACTTTCCGGGGGCCATATTTCCCAACCTGGCGGGCCAGTTCGCTTCCTATGGAACCCGCTGCGCCGGTTATCAGCAACACTTTTCCTTTAATTTCATCCCGCACTTGTTTGTTGTGCAGGTTGATTTGGTCCCTGTTTAGCAGGTCCTCGATTTTTACATCACGGATACGTCTTACCTGCAGGTCATCCTGGAGCCATTCAAAAACAGGAGGAATATGACGAATCTTTACTTTGTGTTTTAAACACCAGGCAATTAATTGGTCGCGCCGCTCCAGATTGCCAACCTCTTCTGATATAATAAGTTGGCGAACACGGCTCTTTTTGTTGAGGCGATTAAGCTCCCCTGCCCTAAGCGGCAGAATGGGTATCCCCTGCAGTTCTTTTTTCCACAGCTGGGGGTTGGGGTCAAGAAAAGCAATTACATTTATTCTTTCTCCTTTATTTTTATTTCTTTTTGAACGTTGAAGCGCCTCCAGGGTAATAAGACCGGCTTCATTGGCTCCCATAATGACAATATTGGTAAATTGCAATCCTCCTCTTGACAAATATTCAAAGAATATCTTTATCACCAGGCGGTAGCCAAACAGCATGATAGAAGCAGTAAATAAATAGATGAGGGCGATAGAAGCGGGCAGAATCAATTCCCAGTTCAATACCCTGGCCAGGAAGTTCCAACAAAACAGGATGACCGTACAGAGGAGGGTTGCACTCAATACCTTTCTGGCATCTTCAAGACTGGTTTGCCTGATGATTCCTGCGAAGGTTTTGAGCCCATAAAAGAAGAACAGGTTAATGACAAGCACGATCCCCAAAAACTCGTAGAAGGGATGTTGCCCTATCCGGACCAAGTCAAAATTGAATCGAAGCAGAAAGGAAATCCACATGGCAAGTGCAGAACAGACCAGATCCAGGGCGAGTACAAACCAGCGGGGAAGGCTGCGTAGATTCAGTAAGGTTTTCTTCAAAGAAGTAATGGAAGTGGGCATTTTTTTTATATTTAAGTTTAATCAAATAAAATCAGCAATGATTTAATCTTTCTTCTCTAATACGTAAGCTCCGAAGAAACCCGGTAAACAAACGGTTACAGCCGAACGAAGAATCATTATACCCCCATGGCTGCAAAGATACGATAAAACAAATTATGGCGTGTTTTTTAATGGTAACACACTATATATTATTAGTTTTCGCTATCATATATGAACTCATCCAGCCCTACCCCAACAATTTGCGTTCCAAAAATTTTTTTCAAGTGCAGAACTTTCCTTAATTTACATCCGGTAAATATATTATAACATGGATGCAGTAAGTAATAATCTGCTAAAAGGAGGGGAGTTTCTGGTTAAAAATGCCGCCCCCGATAGCATTTTTACACCGGAATCTTTTTCAGAGGAACAAAAGATGATCAAAGAAATGTGTGAGTCTTTCATAGCATCGGAAGTAAAACCGGTTCTGAAGGAAATTGACCGGCAAAAACCGGGGCTCATGGAATCGCTATTGAATAAAAGCGGTGAACAAGGGCTGCTGGGGGCTGCTTTTCCTGAAAAATACGGAGGGCTGGATAAGGATTTTATTACAGCCACGCTCATTAATGAAGCCTTGGGCGCCGGTCATTCCTATTCGGTAGCTATGGCGGCCCACACGGGCATTGGCTCTCTGCCGGTTCTTTATTTTGGTACTGATGAACAGAAGGATAAGTATTTACCCCGGCTGGCTACCGGGGAAATAAAAGCCTCTTATGCTCTTTCAGAACCCAACTCGGGCTCCGATGCACTGAGTGCGCATACTACGGCAACGCTTACGGATGATGGCAAATATTATGTACTCAACGGCCAAAAATGCTGGATCACCAATTCGGGCTTTGCCGATCTGTTTACTGTTTTTGCAAAAATAGATGGGAAGGACTTTACGGCTTTTTTGGTGGAGAAGGGAACTCCCGGAATGACATTGGGAGAGGAAGAAGATAAAATGGGCATCAAAGGTTCTTCTACCCGACAGGTCTTTTTCGAGAATGCCAAAATACCTGCTGAAAACCTGTTGGGAACACTGGGGAAGGGACATAAAATAGCTTTTAATATTTTGAATATAGGACGGCTGAAGTTGTGTGCTGCTGCATTGGGAGGGGCTAAAAGTACAGCCGATATCAGTATTCGGTATGCGATGGAACGCCAGCAATTTGGGCAACCGATTGCCCGGTTTGGAGCTATCAAACACAAGCTGGCGGAGCAAGCTATAAGGATTTACACAGCCGAATCTGCCCTCTATCGTACCGCTGCTTCTATTCATGCCACTGAACAGAAACTGTTAAAGGAGGGAAAACCTTTTCAGGAAGCCGCGATGCAGTCGGCGGAGGAATATGCGGTAGAATGTGCGATATTGAAGGTAGCAGGGAGTGAAATGCTGGATTATGTGGTGGATGAAGCGGTTCAGATTCATGGAGGGAATGGATTTATTGATGAATATGAGGTATCGCAATCATACCGGGATTCCCGGGTTAACCGGATTTTTGAAGGCACCAATGAAATTAATCGTCTGCTTATCCCGGGCATGATGCTTAAAAGGGCATTAAAAGGCCGGCTGAATTTAATGGCGCCTGCGATAGCGGTTCAAAAAGAGTTGATGTCTATTCCAGACTTTTCTTTAGAAGAGGAGGAATCCGCTTTCGCGAATGAGATAAAGCAGGTTGGGCTCCTTAAGAAGGTTATCTTGATGATAGCGGGGGCAGCTAGTCAGAAACTGGCCGAAAAGTTGGAACAAGAACAGGAAATCCTGATGAACCTGGCTGATATGCTGATTGAATTGTACCTCACAGAAAGCACTTTATTACGGGTAAGAAAAACCGGGGCGGAGCCTATTGCTACAGATATGCTGCGTGTGAATTTATCAGATACGGTTTCAAGATTTACCCATTACGGCAGGGATGCTATTAATGCTTTCTCAGCGGGAGATGAGCAACGCATGTTGTTGATGGGATTGAAGCGGTTTACCAAGCCCGTAGGTTCTGTTTTAACCTTTAATACAGTGGCGGCTCGCAGGCGGATCGCCGATAATTTGATTGCTTTACGTTCCTAAACTCCCTCTTTTTGGATAGCTTTGCCTCAAACAAAATGTAAATAATCATGTCGGAAGAGGCAATAATATTAAAGAAGAAACCCCGTCGTTTTTTACCGGAAGACTTTAAGTTAACTACCTGGGAAGCCTTAGAACCCTATTTCAAAGAACTTCTGGAGCGGGAGATCAATTCGGTTGAAGAACTGGAGAAGTGGCTTCGGGATGGGAGTGAATTGGAAGCCGTGGTGAGTGAAGATGCCTGCTGGCGGCAAATTAAAATGACTTGTGATACTACCAATCCGCAGTTGCAGGAAGCCTTTAATTATTTTTGTACAGATATTCAGCCACATCTTCAATCGGCAGCCCATGAGCTGAATCAGAAGTTGGTGGATTGTCCTTTCAATAAACAGTTGGATCAAGAACGCTATTTTACCTATTTACGATCGGTTAAGAGTGCCATTCATCTATTTAATGAGAAAAACATTCCGCTTTTTTCCGAATTGAGTATGTTGCAGCAGCAATATGGTCAGATTACCGGCGCCATGACGATAACGGTAAAAGACAAGGAATATACACTCCAACAGGCTGCAAAATTTTATGAAAGCAGCAACCGTGATCTGCGGGAAGAAGTATTTCGCAAAACAGCTGACCGTCGCATGCAGGAACGCCAGAAACTGGACGATCTTTATACTACTTTGGTTCTCAAACGTGATCAGGTGGCTCATAATGCGGGATTTGACAATTATCGGGATTACAAATTTGAGGAACTCGGCCGGTTTGATTACACCAAGGAAGATTGTTTTGATTTTCATCAGTCCATTCGACAGCAGGTAGTGCCTCTGGCGGGTGAGATACTGAGGCGGCAGAAGGAAAAATTGAAATTGGATGTATTGCGTCCCTGGGATACCTCTGCGGAGCCGGAAGGGGTGAAGCCGTTAGAACCTTTTAGAACAGGAGAAGAACTGCTTTCTAAGGCTAAGCAATGTTTTAATAAATTACGTCCTTCCTTTGGTCAGTATCTTGAAATAATGGATCAGATGGGCCGGCTGGACTTGGAAAGCAGAAAAGGGAAAGCTCCCGGAGGCTACAATTGTCCGCTTGCAGAAACCGGCGCTCCTTTTATTTTTATGAATGCCGCAGGACAAATGAAAGATGTAACTACTATTGTTCATGAAGGAGGACATGCCATACAGGCTTTTCTTACCCATGACCTGGAATTAGGTGCCTTTAAGGAATATCCTATGGAAATAGCAGAAGTAGCTTCCATGAGTATGGAATTGTTTACCATGGATTATTGGGATGTATTTTTTGACGATCCGGAAGAATTAAAAAGAGCAAAATTGCAGCAACTCGAAAGGGTAATTACCATATTCCCCTGGATTGCTACTATAGATAAGTTTCAGCACTGGATTTATACCCATCCCCATCATTCGATAGCGGAAAGAACCACTGAATGGGAAAAGGTACAGGCTGAATTTTCAACCGGGGTAGTGGATTGGTCCGGGTTTGAAGCGTATCATTCCTGTAGCTGGCAGCGTCAGCTTCATTTATATGAAGTCCCTTTTTATTATATAGAATATGGCATTGCGCAGTTGGGGGCCATTGGTATGTGGAAGCAATTTAGGGAAAATAAAGAAAAAGCGTTAGATAATTACATAACAGCATTGAGCCTGGGATATACGGTTCCCTTGAAAGAACTTTATGAAGCCGCCGGAATTTCTTTTGATTTTTCTCCGGTACACGTGAAGGGATTAATAGATTTTGTGTATCAGGAGATGGAGCAACTGGGTTAAGCTATCTCAAAAGGAATGGGAAAGCAGGCTCGTGAAATCCAAAAATGAGTTAATTGCTTTTTTAGCCACTGAAGCACTGAGGATCACAGCGCCAAATCTGTGTTATTCCATGCTTCAGTGGCAATTTATAAAAAATGAGATTTCTTCAGGGCCATGCAGATTCATGCCTCTTGCAGAGCTGAGGCGGCAGTTTCACTGAAAAGTTTTATTTCATTCAGCACTACCTCCGTGATGTATTTTTTCACTCCGTCTTTACCCACGTAACTGCGGCTGGTTAGCTTTCCTTCTACCGAAATTTCCCTTCCCTTGTGGAGGTGTTTTTCTGCGAATTCTGCCTTAGGGCCCCAGGCAACGAGGTTGTGCCAATCGGTGTTCTCTGCTACTTCTCCATTTGCTTTTTTGTACCTTTCATTTGTGGCAAGACTGAAACGGGCCATCTTTCTGCCGTTTTCAAGGGTTTTGATTTCAGGATCCTGTCCTAACCTGCCGATGAGTCTTACGCTGTTGCTAATGTTAAACATGATTATAAAATTTAAGAATGAATAATTAGATTTGCTTCTGCGGTGCACCTCGTAAAAGCGTTGGTACAAATGTAGGGTGGCCGGAATCAGATAGCCGGTAAATAAACATTTATATACGTATATAAGCGTTTATAAACGTTTAAAAACGGCTAATGCGTCTCTAATGTGTTGATTATTAATGATATAGCTTTTTCCCTTTTTAATGCTTATTTTTAACCTATCCATTTACTTTTAACCCTTGTTGGTTTATTAATTTTACAAAATGGAAGAGAATTTAATATATTTATGCAGTAAATTGGCCGGGCAGGCCGAATTAAACAGATAGACGTAAAAAAATTATTATAAAATATGGTTTCAACAGTTATTGGTATTGAGATGGGCGGGACTCATCTTCGGACTTCCCGGGTACAAAACGGAAAAGTTAATAAAATATATAATTCAAGAATATCCGCTAACGAGTCGGCAGATGTTATCTTGAAGGAATTATTTGCTTTTACAGATCAGGTAATGGATGATTCGGTAAAAGCCATTGGTATTGGAGTGCCTGGCGTAGTAGATATAAAAGAAGGGATTGTACATGATGTTCAAAACATTCCATCCTGGAAGGAGGTACATTTGAAAAAATATATGGAGGATCGATACAAGGTACCCGTAATGGTGAATAATGATGCAAACTGCTTTGCCTTGGGAGAAAAGTATTTTGGAAAGGGTAAACCCTACGAATCTTTTGTCGGACTTATTGTGGGTACGGGAATGGGGGCCGGAGTTATACTTAACGGGAGCCTCTATTCAGGGCCGAATGGTGGGGCAGGCGAATTTGGTATGGCAGAGTATAAGGATAAATATTTTGAATATTATGCCAGCGGACAGTTCTTTAAGAATTGTCATCAGATATCAGGTGTAACGGTTTATAATGACGCTGTGAAGGGAGATGAAAAAGCCCTGGCCATTATGGAAGAATATGGGTTACATCTGGGAAAGGCTATAAAGATGATCTTATACAGTTACGATGTACAATGTATTATTTTGGGTGGTTCTGTTTCCTACGCTTATAAATTCTTTAAGAAAACCATGTGGAATGAAATCAAAACCTTTAACTTCCCCCAGTCACTGGAAAGTTTTAAGGTAGAGGTTTCTAAAAGACCATATAGCGGTGTCCTGGGAGCGGCAGGATTGTATTATGATGCTGCTTTCGGAAAAATAAGAGAAGGAAGATGATGGGGAAATACAATGGTCTCTACCAATATTTCATAATAAATTCCAAAATAATGTTAGGACGAATGGAAAAGTTTGTTTAAATTTGTACTACTAAAATGATTTAGCATTAAATTTATTTTATGTTTTTGTAAAAAAAGAGGGGAAGATTAAAAAAATCTTCCCCTAAGGCTTTGAATTTTAATAAAAATGAAGAGTAGTTAATCATTGGCGTGAGGTACTACTCTGTCCTTTTAACCTTTTCAATTACAAAACTATGCAAAAAAATAGAAGTAGTTTTCCGAGTCCCCTTCTATTTAACATTTCTTATAGGTTTTTGGATTGGAATGGCCAGTTTATCTAAGGCTAAAACGCATTCGTACTTATGAAGAGATGTTACTTTCAGTATCTTTTGATGCTATGCTTTATTCTGGGTATTGTTCAAAGAGGATGGACCTTTTCAAAAAGAGAAGCCTCTGTCCCAACTGTGTTTGCAGTTTCTCCTACAACGCCTTCCGGTGATACGGTACATGGACTTATCGGCACCTATTATAATGGTATGGAGTTCAATGCTTATGTAACTACCAGAATTGATTCTGTTATTCAGTTTGATTGGGGAAGCGGGTCTCCTTTTCCGGGGGATATAGGGAATGATCATTTCTCTGTCCGATGGGTGGGCTATATCAAACCACCTGTAACGGGCACTTATACCTTTCATGCCCGATCAGATGATGGAGGCAGGTTGATTATTGGAGGTCTGGACTTTCTGGATTTTTGGGGAGCCTGTTGTAATGATTTTACAGGAACCATATTTCTTAAGGCGGATAGTTTATATCCTTTTATTTTTGAAATGCATGAAAATGTAGGCGGAGCGGCGGCTAATTATGTGGATTGGGAAGCCCCTGGGCTAGATCGAGAGTTAGTGCCCAATAAAGCTTTGTATGCGATTGCTCCTCCAAAGGCTTTACCCAAACCTGATGTTTCACAAGATACTACCCATGGTTTAATAGGCTATTATTTTAATGACCCGAATGTGGATCCAAAATGGTTTGATACGCTGGCTGTTACGAGGATCGATCCCAATGTGGATTTTGACTGGGGAAATGATTCACCTATTCCTGGCAGAGTTCAGGAAGATTATTTTTCGGTGCGCTGGATTGGGTTCTTGAGAGCTCCGGTAACCGGTACTTATACTTTTACAACCAATGCAGACGATAATGTAAGGCTTACTGTTGCTGGTAAGGAAATAGTAGATGCCTGGGACAATTCCTGTTGTCAGGATTATTTGGGAAATATTGATCTGAACGCAGGAATATTGTATCCAGTCATTGTAGAATTTCGTGAAATTGGTGGTGGGGCAGATTGCTCAATTAGTTGGGAGGCTTCCGGACTTCCTAAGGAAAAAATACCCCAGCAAAATTTTTATACAGCTAAATTAGAAACTGCATTTAAGCCTGAAGTAACTCCCGATCCGGGAATTTACGTGGATAGTGTAAAAGTAAGATTGAATTCACTAACTTCAGAATCTGAGATTCATTATACCTTGGATGGAAGTACTCCATCGGAGAATTCACCCAGATATACTACTCCTATTATTATTAAAAAGGACACTAAAGTTTCTGCGGTCACTTATCGCAAAGGAATGGTGCCATCGGTGATAACCACTGCCAATTACCGCATTATACCTCCGCTGGTCTCTACTCCCAACTTTTACCCTGGGCAGGGAATTTATGATGACACTACAAATGTGATTATTTCAACCAAAGAAGATAGTACTACTATTTATTATACGCTGGATGGCAGTAACCCTGATACTACTTCATTGGTCTATACCGGTTCGGTAGAAATAGATTCTACTACAAGGTTAAAAGCTTTTGCTGTAAAGAAAGGAATGTCTCCTTCCAATGTAGCCTCGGCTACATACACCCTTCTTCCACCAGGAGTGGCAGCGCCTGTATTTAGTGTCGAAGGAGGAGAATATAATAATCCACAATCCGTTTCAATCACAAGTGCTACACCGGGTGCAGTGATTCACTACTCGCTGGGAGAGACTGTATTGAATGAAGCTTCTACTGTCTATTCTTCTCCGGTAAGTATAACTCAAACCACTACTTTAAAAGCTTATGCTGAGAAAGAGGGACTTAGAACTTCTGATGTGACAATAGCTTCTTATGTAATTGGGTCTGAGAAAGAAGTGATAGATACTCCTTCATTTAATATACCGGGAGGCAGTTATCCTACTCCGAAACAAATTGTTATTACTACCGCGACTTCGGGGGGCACGATCTATTTTACAATAGACGGAAGTACGCCGGATAAAAATTCTTTTGTGTATCACGATCCGATTCTGGTGAGCGACAGTATGACAATAAAAGCTTTTGCAACTAAACAGGGAATGTTACCCTCTGCCGTGATTTCTGCATCCTACATCATTGAGTCCGTACTTCGGGATACAGGCGCCATTAATGATAAGCTTCCCACTCCCAGTTTAACTATATCCCCTAATCCCGCTACTGGAGATGCGCGTATTAGTTGGCAGAACATGATTTATACCAATGAAGGAGCTTACCTGACCATTACAGATAGCCGGGGTTCCATAGTAAAGAAGGTAAATATTAAAGGAGGATACACCTATTATATTTTAAATACCAGTACATTGTCTAATGGGATATACTTTATCAGGATTGTATCTGGAAGTTCAGTGTTACTTGGAAAGCTTATTGTCCACAAATAAAGGGACCTGATGTGATAAAGAAAGAGATTTTAAACTAATTAAGATGATTCACTTCTATTATAATAAAAAAGTAAGATTCGTGAGGTTAAGGTATCTTTTACCGGTAGCCCTATTGTTGATATTAAATTATAGCAGCGTATGGGGGCAGATTTCCTATGATGAAGTGGATGGACGTATGAATACTGTAAATACTGCTGTCCCTTTTCTTAGGATTGGTCCCGATGCCCGGAGTGGCGCAATGGGGAACGCCGGCATTGCATTATCTCCGGATGCCAATGCCGTATTTTGGGATTTGGCTAAAATTCCCTTTGCCAACCGGGAAATGGGAGCCTCCATCACTTATACGCCATGGCTGAGGACTATGGCTAATGACGTATTCCTAGGATATCTGAGTGGGTATAAAAAGATTGATGATCTCCAGGCAATAGGAGTTTCTGTTCGTTATTTTAGCTTGGGGGATGTTCAGCTTACAAATTTTCAGGGAGAAGATCAGGGTAAGGTGCAACCAAGAGAATTTTCTATAGATGGCGGTTATGCGCGTAAGCTTTCAGATCATTGGTCTGTCGGTGTAGCCCTGCGTTTTATTCATTCCAATTTGGCAAGCGGAGTAAAACAAGATGGTGCTACATATAAAGCAGGAAATGCCCTGGCAGGGGATATTAGCGCTTATTATATCTCTCGTAGCCTGGATTCGGCTTCCCATCTGGGGGCGTGGAGTTTTGGGGCTACTCTCACCAACCTGGGAACCAAAATTGGATATTCTGAGGATAAGAGTGATAAATATTTTATACCTGCAAACTTGGGTGTCGGAGGTGCCTATAGCTATCAATTCGATCTAAAAAATAAAATTACTGCCGACCTGGATATTAATAAATTGCTGGTCCCCACCCCCAGTATTACTGATACGGATCAAGATGGGATTCCAGATTATTTGCAGAAAAGTGTAGTGAGCGGCTTATTTAATTCCTTTGGAAATGCTCCAGGTGGTTTTGAAGAAGTATTTCATGAATTGATGTATTCCATGGGAATAGAATACTGGTATAACAATATGTTCTCCCTAAGAGCAGGCTATTATAATGAATATAAAACCAAGGGAAATAGGAAATATATAACAGTAGGGTTTGGCTTAAAATATAAGATAGCCATGTTGAATTTTTCTTATCTAATTCCTTCTGGAGGTAATACCGATAGAAATCCATTATCGAATACTTTACGGTTTTCAATTATGGTAAATAAATGAGTTTGAATAAATTTAAATATATGGAATTTCCAATACGATTTTTTCTAATATGCTTTTTAATCAACAGCTTGTTTGCAGAAACAGTGGCTTCTCAATCTAAATCTGATACCGCTTCTGCTGGAGCTGGCAAGGTAGATTCAGTAAAGAAGGATACTTCCGAAGCAACAACTCCAGTAGATACCAACCGTAATGAAATTGGAAAGTTTTTTAGAAATGAAGTCTCTCCCGAAAAAAGCGCTTTGTATCCTTATTCCAATCTACAGGAAATTCTTAAAGGTAAGATAGCGGGTTTATATGTTCAGCAGCCAAGTGGTGAACCAGGAACTGAAATGAGTATGTTTATCAGGGGTACTGCTATACCCTACACTTCGCATAAGGACATATATTATGCGCAACCTACTGTCATCCTTGATGGCATTCCTCTGATAATGGATAATCCTTTTGCTTTTGATATTCAATTGTATGATTTTAACAGGCTTGGCCCGTCAACAAATTTATTGTCGGCTATTGATCCGAATAACATTGCTTCTATTAAGATATTAAAGGATTTTGCAGATGCTGCAATATATGGCCCCCGGGCAGCAAACGGAGGAGTAATACTCATACAAACAAAAGCCCCCGTTATTGGGGGAAGGAAAATTAGTGTCAATTCATATGTTGGTTTTATCCAAAAGCCTCATGTGTTTGCTACAAATGCCAGATTTGAAAATCATTTTCGTCAACCTTTTTATGATCGTTATGCCGGACTGAAAGAGTTGCTAAACTATCCTTTATATCTTAGAGATTCTACCAATGCCGCTTATTATGGGTCGTCTAACTGGACGGACCTCTATTATCAAAATAGACCGATTTGGGGGATAAACGCCAGTTTGTCGAGTGGTACCAAAAGGGCCAATTTCCGGTTTTCTCTCGGAAGCCAGAAAACCAATAATACTGCCGATCATACAGGGATGAACCGTTACAACGCTATGTTTCAGCTGAATATGGTCCCGATGAAGTGGCTCACGATGTCTTCAATGATAACCGCCACCAGACTGGAGCGCAATCGCAATACTTATTTGAGAGACCGCTACGGAGAGGTGCAATACATTCCTGATCTGATAAACCCTCTTCCTCCCAATAAAGATGCCTATACGCAGTATTTAACTCAACAAGATAAGTCCATCGATGACAATAAGTCTAATGTGATAACAGGATATTTTAAGATTTCAATGGATTTTATGAAGGACCTCAATTTTCTTTCCACCTTCGGATTTGATTATAATGAAGGTTTGAGAGATGTGTTTTATCCAGGTACTCTGATGCAAACAGTTAATTATGTATCTAATTATTTTGGTTATAATCAACGGGTTATGTTTAATAATAGACTACGCTGGCATCACAACTGGGAGGAGAAACATGAGCTTACGATAGAAATGGGTGAAATATTCCAATCTGACTTTGACCGTTATAATTATTCTTATGCCTATGACGGCCCAAATGACCTTATAAAAATTAATGAGCTAAACTCTGACCCTAATAAGGACAATTATCTGACTTCGAAGGCATTTCCGGCCCCTTTAACCTATATGTTTCTTGATAAAGAACGTCATCGGTTGCTTTCTTTTTATGGCCATGCTGAATATGATTATAAAAATAGTTTGAATTTTTCTGTATTACTAAGAGCTGATGGTTCCTCTGGCGCGCAACCAAATGACTGGTGGTTGGCGTCTCCAACCTTTTCTGCTGGATGGAATATAAAGAATTCTCTATTAAAGGATGCCATTACGGTTAATAGACTCAAGATACATGCTAGTTGGGGCCGGGTAGGCCGGTTAATGGCGGATGACCGTTTTGGGGAAGGCCCTCAGTATGTATCGGATATGTCATTTAATAATAACCCTGTGAAATTTTCTTATGATGCGCTTCCCGGTTTGTCTCGCCCGTATTCATCCGGGTATATCGGCTATGGTGTAAAATGGCCTTATACTGATGAAACCGATATAGGTATAGAGGCTGGTTTTTTGCAGAATCGATTCAATATTTCTATAGATGTATACGATCGTGTAGATAAAAATATGTTATTTAAAGTTCCGGGAGCACAGGAGTATGGTTACACGGGTATATATAAAAATGGTATGAAGGTTCGTAACAGAGGTATTGATATTAGTTTTCAAGCAGATGCGCTTCCCCACAGTTCTTCGATACGCTGGTACCCTGTTTTTAATTTTAATTACAATGAAAACGTACTCTTGGCTCTCCCTGAAAACTTAGATCAGGTAGTGATAGGTAGGGGAGTAACGGCAAGAATGTTGAAAGTAGGCCATGCAATTGATCAATTTTGGTTGTTAGAAAATAAAGGAATTTATAATAAGGAAAAAAATATTCCGGTCAATTCGCAAACGGGAGAAAAGATAACATATAAAGGAACCCCGCTAGATGCGGGTGATCCTATTTGGGTAGATGCGAATGGAGATCAAACAATTAATGACAAGGACAGGGTGATGATGGGGCATTATTTGCCTAAGATGTCCGGTGGTTTTAGTAGTGATTTCCTATATCAGAATTTTACGCTGAGCTTTTCCTTTTATTATATAATGGGGAGAGAGGTTTTAAACCAAGATGTGGCTAATCATTTGGACTTTGCGAATAGAGAAGGACAAATTTCCATGAATGCCATCAAAGAGGTTACTTTCTGGCAAAAAAATGAAGATTACACTCGCTATCCTATGTATAATCCATGGAGTAAGGTAGAACCGTATCAGACGGATCAGGATATATTCCTTGAAAATGGTTCTTTCCTGAAGTTACGAAGCTTGTCGCTACAATATGATCTTACAGGTGCAAAATGGTGGAGTAAAAAGTCTGTATTCCAGGGGTTTAAAATTTATGCTACAGCAGAAAATTTGTTTACAATTACTCCTTATAGTGGGCGGGACCCCGAATTAGTTTTCTATAATGGAGTAGATGAAGGATATGGGCTGCCTATTACAAGAACTTATACTGTAGGTATAAAAGTGGATTTTTAAGGTTTTGAAATTCAGTAAATGATGAAAAGTACTAGATTTTTAGTGGTGTTTGTATTATTGTTTAGTCTGATTGTCCAGGGATGTGAAAAAATGTTGGATGTGCATTCTACCCATGCAGTAGATGAAGCCAATTTCTGGAATTCCCATGATGATACCCGTGCTGCGCTTATTGGGGTTTATGGACTGATGCGCGCTGCACTAGCTAATGATAATAACTATTGGATTTATGGAGATTTGCGTGATGGAGATTTTACTTCTCTGAGTCGCCTGGACCTTCAATCTGTAATTGAAGGGAAACTCAATGCTCCTTACACCTTACTTAGTGATCTTTCTAATTGGCGTCGTTTTTATGCTGTTGTAAATGCTTGTAATATGTTTTTAGAGCATGTAGGAGATGTGAAAAAGCGAGACCCCAAATACAGTGAACAGAATATGAGAGTAGATATTGCTCAAATCCGTTGTTTAAGGGCTTTTGCTTATTTATGTTTGGTACGTATATGGGGAGATGTCCCTCTAATTACGGTTTCTCATGATGGAGAATTCAAACCTAAGGGTAGAGACGATCAACAGAAAGTTTTAGCGTTTTGTGAACAAGAATTACAAGCAGCAGCCAACGATCTTCCTTATCTCTACAGCTCTGATGATCCACAGCAACAGGGAGATTATTATAATGAAGATGCCGGTAGATGGAATGGAGCTTTAGTACGGAAATTAAGTGCGTATGCTGTATTGGCTCATGTGGCTGCCTGGGAAGGCAAATATGCGGCTGTTGCCACTTATACTAAATTTATTCTGGATAATTACAGCAAGGGAAGTCATTCTTACCTAACTACGGATCAGTTGACAAAGAGCGATGGCTTTTTTGCAGGAAGGCAGTACAACCATATCCTGGCCTTTAATTTTCTGTGGACTCATGCCGATGCTTCTTATTCAGGACATCTTGAAGCTTTAACCCTTGCTCAACCTTTAATAGACAGGCAGGTTCCTGATATTTATATATCCAAAGACTCTATACTCTCAATTTTCGATCTTCCTAATGATGAGCGTTTCAGCCTTGATACGCTCACAGGTCAGCCTACTTCTGAAAGATATTTTACTAACTTTAATAGTAACATCCCTATCTTTAGTAAGGTAAAAGTAATAAGAGGAGGGAGTTCTACGAATCCTAATCTGAGCATATATGGGAGTGCTATAATCTTTACACGGTTAGAAGAAATTGCTTTGTTACGTGCAGAGGCTTTAGTGGTTTTGGGAGATAGCAATGAAGCAACTCAACTTCTAAATAAAATCCGGGATGAACGAAAACTTGAACATTATAATGAAGTCAAAGATGGAGATTTATTAGAGTCAATTTTTAGAGAAAGACGGAAGGAACTTATGGGAGAAGGTTGGAGGTGGTATGATATGATTCGATTCAATCGGATCAAGCAGAATAATCCCGCCTTTATGAAACTCATAAAAGAAGGTGGAATTTATTGGCCCATTTCCAGTGATATTATATCACAGAATAAAACGATCAAACAAAATCCTTATTGGAAATAAAATCCCTTTTTAATGTATAAGATCAGAATATATTATGGAATAGGAATGGTAATGCTTATTTTAGGTATTTATGCAGAAAGTTGTCGAAAAGACTCTGGGTTTTATCATTCTAAAGAATCGCAGCATCAATTCTCCGGAAGCATATATGATTTTTTAAACAGTCAGCAGGGTATTTATGACTCATTTTTATATGTTTTGGATCGTACCCATCTGACAGATAGCCTTAAAGAAGGAGTATATACTGTCTTTGCTCCTACCAATGCCAGCTTTCAACATGCTATAGCCGGAGTAAACCAGTTGAGAGCCATTCAGGGGAGGTCGCCGCAATATTTATCCAATTTACCTCTTCATCAGTTGGATACCTTAACTTCTCGTTATTTAATACGCGGTATCTTCCCTTCCGACAGCATGAAAACACAGGATGGAATTAACCTCATCGCTTCTAACTTTGGCTATCAGATGCATGGCAAGCTGGTGGCTACTAATGCGGAAGGTTTTGAAGAAGGGGGGCCGAAAATTATTCAATTCAGCGATACTAAAGGAGTCATCTATACCAGACAGTGGAGCACAAGCCGAACGGTTGCCATTGATATCAAGACTTCAAATGGCTTAGTTAACGTATTGGAAAGTAACCATGTTTTTGGTTTTGATGAGTTTATACAGAGGATGAACCCTACCCACTCTACACCTTTTAATGGGATCCCTTTTTCGGTTCCGGGTCAGATAGGACTTAATCAATATGATTTGGGTGGCGAAAGAGTAGCTTATCATGATAATGATGCCAGCAATAACGGAGGGCAGTATCGTCCTACCGAAGGAGTGGACATTGAAGTGTCTGGTGGGGGAGAAAATGGATATGATGTGGGATGGACAAACCCTAAAGAGTGGATGAATTATACAGTAAATATTGCGGATACCGGGCATTATCTTTTGATATTACGTGCATCTTCCCCGGGAGGAGATGCCACACTACACTTTGAATTGGATGGTAAGCCCTTTAGCGGTCCGATAAAAATAAAAAATACGCTTGGATGGCAAAGCTATGAAAACATCATTACCCCGGTAGTGTTTCCTGTAAAAGGCAAGCATGTGTTGAAGATTGTTTATGATTATGCGAACTATAATCTCCGTTTTATAATTCTTTTACCGGATAAAAAGCCATTCCCAATACCCGGCGCCATACCGGTTATTGCGTTCAATTCGGGAGGTGAGGGGATTGGTTATCATGATGTGGATGCTAGTAATAATGGAGGGCAATACAGACCTACAGAAGGAGTAGATATTGAACAAACCAAAGAAGAGGGAGGCTACGATGTGGGATGGACAAATGCTGGAGAGTGGATGAATTACACGATTGATGTGAAAAAAAGTGGACAATATACTCTTGCCGTAACAGCCGGAAGTCCTCATGATCCCGATCCCATAGGCAGTTTCCGTGTGGAAATAGATGGCGAGGATATTACAGGAGCCATGAGTTGTCCCAATACAGGAGGCTACCAGGATTGGACTGATGTGACTAAGCTGGTTCACCTGGAAAAGGGGGTACATATATTGAGACTTTATGAATTATCCGGCGCTTACAACCTTAGAAAGATCGCCGTTACGTCTGCTCAGTAATACTATTTATTAGGTAAAACAGAACCTTATGTCAAAAAGATTAAAATATGGATTGATGTTTTGGATGGTCGGGGGGATATTAATGTTTTCTTCGTGTAAAAAATGGCTTCCGGCTGACCTTGAATATTTAAGCCCTAAAGCTACTTATACGCAGACTGAATTTAATCCTATACTTGGAAGGACTACTTTATATTCATTAATTTTCAATACCGACAATTCCAACACCCCTATCCATTTTAAGATGACTAATGTGAGATACCGGATTAGCGGTGAACCTACTGATGATTTGGAAAAAGAAATTCCCGTTCAGGTTTGGAAAAAGGCTTATACCGGATATGAAAAATCTGTAGCGGAGATCAACGCAAAGAGGACTATCGAAAATCATCCTGTCTGGGAGATCAGGCCTACCTCTGGTGATTTTATCCTTTGGGCCTCTGCCGATAGTGCCATGTTGAAACAGCAGCCTGATTCGGGCTATGTATTTGATGTAGAAGTTTCTAACTCAGGAGGGAAAAATACTTATAAGAACCTCATATTGGATCCTTTGCGGGAGCAACCTTATGAGCCTTATGATCATGATCCTATTACGGGAGAAAGGTTAAAAAGATATCCCAACCCATTGGATTCTTCCACCTTTAAGTATGAATACATTCATCCCAACTTGGCAAATATTACGGGTGATAGTACGGGTTTGCCCATACGGTCTGATAGCGTGAGAGTCTTTTTTCACAAGACCGGAGATGGGAATTCGTTAACGTTTAAATTTTTGGATAAAGATTCGTTGCCTATTAATCCGGCCAGATTTAATGACACCCGATGGGATAGTTTGGTGCATGGGTTCAATGTAAAAGTTACAGATCAATATGTACGATATGATGTGGCCTATCCCATTCCTGTGGTAAAGTACAGAACCCGGTTTACCACCAGCGATGGATCAGAAGCAGCTGTAAAATTCACCTATGACCGGATAGGGTTTGGTAATATAAGGGAGCAATGTTCAGTTGCGTTCAATTTTGCTATTTATGAAAAGGGAGACTGGGAGGTTGTATTTTACTTCTATAGCGATAATCCGAAATTTAGGAATGAATGAATTTATTTTAAAATAAATGAAGTTGTGAAATGAAACTTAAAAGCTTAAAAATTATCTATCTGCTTTTTGGAGGCCTGCTTGGTACTCTGACAATTGGTATGTCCGTTCAGTGTTTTGCTCAACAAAAAATTCAGATTACTGGAGAAGTTACAGATGCGCAGAATGGCGATCCGCTGATAGGAGTGGGAATTCTTAGCCAGATAGGTAAGGAGGAACCCAAAGCAGTGGGGGTTACCAGTATATCGGGAAAATATAAGGTAAGTGTTCCCCAAGGAGCTACCTTGACTTTTCGGTATGTGGGATATTCGGAACATAAGGTGAAAATAAGATCTGGAGAAACCGTGATAAATGTGAAGTTGTCTATAAATCGAAACAAACTGGATGAAGCCGTGATAGTAGGCTATCAGAAGAAGACGCGGGCGCTGACTACAGGGTCTTCTGTTATTATATCAGGAAAAGAGTTGCAGGATATACCAACCTCTAATGTGGAATCTCTGCTGCAGGGGAAGGTAGCGGGGCTGAATATTCAAAATAATACCGGATCCCCTGGTGCGCGAGGTTTCGTAGCTATCAGAGGGCTTTCCAATATTTCAGTTAAGGGCAGTGGTAATGATGCCTTCCTTTCGCCTACTTCTCCTTTATATGTGATTGATGGTGTTCCGGTGGACCCGGATGCCAATTTCTCTTATGGCTATCAGTCTGCTGGACCGGGAGTAAGTCCCTTGTCATTGATCCCTCCTGAGGATATTCAGCAAATAGAAGTGCTAAAAGATGCACAGGCTACTGCTCTATATGGTTCGAGGGGAGCCTATGGGGTGATATTGGTAACTACCGTAAGAGGAAGTTCTCCAGTGCCTTTAGTGCGATATACCGGAAATTTCTGGGTCAATACCCCTCCTAAACTTCGAAGTGTAATTGGAGGTAATCTTGAGCGTCGGATCAGAATACAAGATATTTTAAAGAATGGAACCTGGGAGGATATATATAAAATGTCAGAGACTCCTTTTTTGGCGGACAGTCTTAATCCGTATTATAGTAATTCTACAAACTGGCAAGGTATTTTTTACAGAGTAACTTATAATCAAACGCACAATATCCAAGTGAGTGGAGGAGATCCAAAGTTTAATTACAAAACGAACCTGGGTTATTATCATGAAAATGGGGTTATTCGTAATACGGGATTTGATCGCTATTCAGTAAGTGCAAACATGCAGTATAAGCCCAGCCCTAAATTGAGAGTGTTCAGTACGTTTTCTACTCAAATGGGGAAACGAAAATTGGGTAGTGGTAATTCTTTGTTGCAGGAAGGAGTGGCTTCTGGCGGAAAGGCTTCTTCTTTGCTTCCGGGACCATCGTTCTTCGCCAGAACAGCAAGTTTTCTTTCTGCAGTAGCTACACAAAATGATAATAAAACTCTTAATCTGAGGGCGAGTACGGATATTACCTACCAAATATTGAATGGGTTGAGTTTAGCTACCTCAATTAGCTATAGTTATGAATCCAATACACAGGATAAATTTACACCTGCGGAGGCTCACAATGATTATTCTCAAATATATGCCTACGATGACCGAAAATTTACCCTCTATAACCGCAATACCATTACTTATTTTCACAGCTTCAATAAGTCGCACAATTTTACGCTTAACTTTTTTAATGAAATTTATAACAGAGGATTTCAGGCTCATGTGATACAACAGGAAAAAACTCCCAATGACCAATATCAGGGCCCTTTGGGTTACGATGCGTTTGACTCCCGTGGAGGAGGGCTTCTGGATAACTATAGTCAGAATCACACCGCTTCCTTTGCTGGTTTCTTTTCATACAATTATAAGCAGAAATATGTATTTAATGCAACCTACCGGTTAGATGGTACCTCTTCAAGTGGATTTGAGAACCCTTATTCAAAGAACCCTTCCCTTGGGTTACGATGGAATTTCAGCAAAGAAGATTTTCTAGAAGACATACCCTGGCTTAGTTACGGTTCCTTCCGGGGTACCTGGGGGCAGAATATTGTACCTAATGGAGACTTGTTTTCTATTTATGGGACATATCAGCCTCGTAGTACCTATGATGGGAATCAACGGATAGGTATTAATTTTGATAAATTGCCGAACCCCAACCTAAAACCAACAACTACCACACAGTGGGATGCCGGGTTTGAAGCTGGGCTTTTTGATAGTCGGATACAAGTTATATTTGACGCCTATTATAAAAGTGTAAAAGACTTATTACGAGAGAAAGACCTTTCGGATATTACTGGGTTTAATAATGTGAATACTAATGAAACCTCTATGGTAGATTATGGTTACGAATTAACACTTACTTTTCATCCCCTCCCACCCAACGGCAAGGTGGATTGGAGCCTTTCCATCAATGGGGCTTATAATAAAGATGTACTGACTCATTTGCCCGATGGGGTCCGGCAGTTGATACAGTATGATAAATCTAAAAGTCAGGATATACTGTATCATGTTGGGAGGAATTCCTTGTCGAATTATTTATATCAGACAACCGGGGTATTTAGTACTACTGCTGATGTTCCTGTGGATCCGGCAACGGGAAGACGTTACCGTATGGCTAATGGAGAATATTTTCAAGGTGGAGACCCTTACTGGAAAGATGTGGATCACAATTATATACTGAATGGAGATGATCGCATGCCTTCAGGTAATACTCAGCCACTGGTTACTGGTGGATTACAATCTTATCTGACCTATGGCAATTTTTCTGTCAATATCAGCGCCTCTTTTACCGCTGTTCGTTCTCTTTTAAATGATGCTTTGGCTGACAGACTTTCTTTCCTGAGTGATCCGTTTGGTACAAAATTTAACGATTCTAAAGGTAATCCTTTGGGACCCAGAACGATCGTGAACCTGAGTAACGTGGCGTACTGGGTTCGTCCCGGTCAGATAGCTAGCTTTCCCAATCCGTATGATTATACTCGATCGGGAGCTATATCACCTTACCGCTGGGATCAGACTTTATTTCAGGAAGACGGATCCTATTTTAAGATTAACACAGTAACCCTGGCATTTAAACTGGGTAAGAAGGTAACGAATAGATTGGGACTAAATATTATTCGTTTTTATTTATCCTGTAATAATCTGATAACCCTCTCAGATTATAGTGGACCCAATCCCGAAAATGTATCAGCGTTAGGTAGAGATCAGTCAGACGGCTATCCGATACCTCGTTCATATAACTTTGGGTTAAACGTAGAATTTTAAAAGTAATAATTTATGAAATATAAATTCATTTTTATACTTGTATTGCTGTTCGTAATTGGAGAAAGTGGCTGCAAAAAATTTTTGGATGTGAAACCTTTGGACAATCTTGCAGGGAATTCTTTTTTTCAAAATAAGAAGGATATAGAAAGTGATTTATGGGATATTTATGGATTACTTCGTGATAAATTGGGGAAAGCACCTTTGTTGCCATGGGCGGGAGATCTTCGGTCCGGGATGATGGCACCATCTCCTCAAATAACAGGTAGGCGATATCGCATTCTGGTCCCAACCAACCAATTGAATGAAATCACTAGTAATTCATCCCTTGATTATTGGGGAACTTTCAATATGGGAACTTTAAAAAGTTGGAAAACCTTTTATCAGGTAGTACAGTCTGCTAATAATTTATATTACGAGTTAGATAGAAGGTCCATTAGCGGTGCTTCTGCAAAAGACATTAAGAGCTTTCAGGCAGAAGCGGTATTCCTTCGTTGTATAGCCTACTTTTTCATGGTGAGACAATGGGGAGATGTACCCTATTATACGGATGCTTATCATGAGAATCCTTTACCGAGAATGAATATGGTTAAAGTGGTAAATAATTGCCTGGAAGATTTGGCCAAAGTTAAAGACGATCTTCCCTGGCAATATACCGATCCCGCTTTTGTAGGTATCCGGGCCAGCAAAGGCTCTGTATTGGCGCTGATGATGAGCCTGGATATGTGGAATGCCGGGTTTGATAAAGGCAATGCAAAAAAATATGAACAGCAATGTGCTGAATTGGGAGGGGAACTGGTTGAAAGCAGAGCATACGAACTGTTACCCATGAAGGACTTTCATAAAATATTTAAGGGGCGTACGAAGGAGAGTTTATTTGAAATAAGTCAGAATTCAAATTATGGAGAAATAATCATGTATCAGACTTTTCCTGACATGGTGTTACATTATCCTTATAAAAGACCTATTTCCACACATCACTATAGCTTTTGTTACTTCCGACCTTCCTTTTTAACTATGCTATTCCCCACCGGTGAACCTGATTTAAGAGTACAATACTGGTTTGATGAAAATATGTTGTCAGGTAATGGCAATTTCCAATATTTAAAGTTTACGAATGTTTATGCCATACAGGATAATGAAGATGTGAATCCGGATAATGACATTATCATTTTCAGATATGGCGGTATTTTGCTTTTAAGAGCGGAGGCCCTGGCAGAACTTGGTCAAAATGAGGAGTCAATTAAAATGCTCAATTTAGTTCGTTCCAGGGCAAAAGCTACTTTATATACTGGTCCTGGGGGGGCTCCATTGATCAATGCAATTTTTGCCGAAAGAGCAAAAGAATTAATGGGAGAAGGACATTATTACTATGATCTCGTTCGTACGGGACGGGTAATGAGTCCGCAATGGGATTTTTATCCGTTGACGCAAGCTCAATTTAATGAAGGGGGCTGGACGTGGCCGCTTGACCCTTCCACCCTCAACCACAATCCTTTTATGCATCTGAACAATTATTGGCTGAAATAAATATTAATAGTTATGCATCCTGTAAATAAATATATGAAGTATTTCTTTTTGTGGATGGCGGGGTTTGTGTTTATCCTGTCGTCCTGCCAGAAAACCAAAGATTATTATCTCGATTCTGGGCTTGCAAATCCTTATTTTAAAGGTAGTGTAATGGACTATCTGGAGGCCAAGCCTTTCTATTTTGATTCGGTGGCATTAGCGGTACATCTTGCAGGAATGGATTCTGTTTTGGCTAATGACAGCATTACTTTTTTTGCCCCTACAGACAGGAGTATTCTTAGGCTTATAAAAAAGGCTAATTCAGAACTATATAAGTTTCAATATGATACCATTAGAACATTGAGAGATGTGCCTTCTAATCTTTGGAAAAAATATTTGAGCCGATATATTTTCCATGGGCTGAATGAATTAAAAGATTATCCTCAAATTGATTATGATTTGTTGGTTGATTATCCGGGGCAGGGATATTTATCTTGGAATAGAACCGCTATGAATATAGGGGTGATTTATAATGATGACAATGGAGTGAAGTATGTAGGGTACAGACAATTAAGCATTGCTTATATACCGGATATATCTAATCCTACTGCCAATTGGATTATTGCTTATGTAGCTTCCAGTAATATCCTTACCAATAATGGAATAATTCACGTCTTAAGTGATAAGCATACTTATTTTGGATTTAGTGACGATGAATTTATCAATGATATGGAATTTGCTGAAGGGCAAAGTAACAATGAAAATCTGAAGTGAGAGTAATTTTAAACGATTGAAAAAAGACTTCCAATGCATATAATACCAAATAATTTAAAGAAAGCATTTTGGATGGGTGTAGCCTGCGTTTTAATTTTAGGTTGTCAAAAGGGAATAGAGCATTTTGATAATCCTTATGCCGGAGGTAAACAAGCACTGGGAATACATTTTAGTACGGACCTACCTACTCCGGAATCGGGTGACATTGGATCAACCGTTACTTTTAAAGCTACTGGATTGTCCCCATTTAAGGACTCCCTGACTTTCTTTCTAAATGGGGAGAAATGTCAGATTGTGAGTATTGACAGCAACAGCATAAAAGTAAAAATTTCTGAAACTGCAAGTACTGGAGTAGCTTCAGCGACTGTAGGAGATCAAATATTTTTTGGACCTATATTCAGGGTGACCGGAAAATTGGCAATAGACCCTAATTTTGAAGCTACGGTTGGCGCTAATAGGAGTATTAAAGATTTCCTCCCTCTGGAGGACGGGAGGTTTATTCTTGTAGGCGCATTTTCTGATTTTAATCATCAGGGAGCGGTGAAGCCTCTCAACCGGATCGTACAAATATCTAAGGATGGAAAAGTGATCCGAACACTTAAAACAGGGAGAGCGGCAGATGGTAACCTCGCTGCTATAGGACAGCTTCCTGATAATAAACTGGTTATTGGTGGAAGTTTTTCTTCTTTTGATACACATCAGGGTGAAATTCATAATATTACTTTATTAAACAAAGATGGATCACTAGACAGTATGGAAGTGAGAACCTTTTCTGACATAGATACGGTACCTGCTTTCAATGGGGGTACCGATGGAAGTATATCTCGTTTATTCGTTAATGGTAACCAAATAACCGCGGTGGGGAACTTTAGATACTATGTTCAGCGTATTTATAACCAATCTAATGTTAATGGTACTTTGGATACACTGATTACAGATAGTGTAGAAGTTAGAAATGTAATTCGTTTTTTCCCCGATGGCTCTTTGGATTCTTCTTTTAATTATAATTTTTATCAGCATAAAAGTAAGGAAGGAACTAATGGCCCGGTAAATGATGCCTTTATGCAGGATGATGGTAAGCTGGTCATGGTAGGTAATTTTACAAAATACGATCAGGAGCGGGTGAATTTTATTGTGCGTATTAATAAGGATGGCAGTATTGATCGCAGTTTTAGGGTGGGAAATGGTGCAGATAATTCTATATCCTCTATTAGATATAATAAAACAACTGGTCATTACGTATTGGCAGGAGCTTTCCATTATTTTAATGGAGAATCCCACGATGGGTTAGTTCTGCTGAACAAAGATGGTTCTGTAGATGAAACCTTTAAACCGGCTGCCAGAGGGAGCAATGATCAGTATCTTTTTGCCCAACAGCTTTCAAATGGTCTAATTCTTGTTAATGGCTACTTCAGGATTTATGATGGTGTAAACAGAGGGAATTTTATGGTTCTTAAACCATCGGGGAAGTTGGCTCCGGGGTATAATACCATAGGTAACTTAAATGGTGTCGTTTTGAGGGCTTATGAAACTAAGAATTCTTCCGGTCAGATTACGATGATGATGATGGGAACCTTTGACAGGTTTGACGAACAATCTGTGGGTAATATAACTCGATTGGTTTTAAAACAGTAATAAAGAGTATATAAACTAATTAAATATGGCAAAATTTAAATTCAGGATTCAGATACTGGAACCCTTGTTGTTCCTTTTCGTAATGCTGGTATGGTTTTCTTGTAATAAAGGTTTTGAAAGGGTAGTGGATCAGCAGAATTATCAGGATACAACTAGTGCAGTTGGTCAGGATCCACATGTGCTGTACCTAGTTATAGACGGAGCGCGGGGGCAATCAATAAGAGATGTTCAACCTCCTCATATTATGAATCTGACGGACCATGCCATTTATTGCTGGAATGATGTTGCTGATGAGTCTTCATCCCTACTCACGAGCTGGGCAGACTTGTTAACTGGCGTGCATCAGGATAAGCATGGGGTAATGGATGGGGATTTGTACCAAAGTAATCTGCAACAGTATCCTGTGTTTTTTAAATATATCAAGGAAAGAGATTCGGATTTTAGAATAACAGCCTTTAGTTCTTCTGATTCTATAAAACCATTGATTACTAATACAGATATAAACGAAACCTTTCAAGGTGATGATGAAGCTGTTACCAAAGAGGCATTAAAAGAACTAAATACCGACTCTTCTCACCTGGTCTTTGTGGAATTTTCAGCAGTAGATAAGGCAGGGGCGGAATTTGGATATGATGCTTCTGTACCTGAATATAAGGTTGCTATTTTAAAAACGGATAATTACATTGGGCAGCTGCTTGCTGCCATTCGAAGCCACAAAGATTATAAACATGAAGGCTGGATGGTAGTTGTTACTTCTAATAGAGGAGGCAATTATCAAATACCTGTAGAGGATGATGACCATACAGTATTGAGCGACCCCGAAAGAAATAACTTCATGATCTTTTATGCAGATAAATATCAGCCTTCCTTTATTGACAGACCTTATACAGGACAACGTTATGCAGGAGAAAATGTAGAATTATATGGTGAAGATACTTCTTCTGTAAATGTGGTTATTCCTGATGATCACGGAGATTATAATTTCGGTGATTCTATGGAATTTACCATTGAAATGAAAGTAAGGTTTACACCGGGCTCTAATAATTACTCATATGATAATCCTTCTTTTTTCTCAAAGCGGATGTCTTATGACAATGGCATCCCAGGATGGAATTTTTCTATAAATGATAAATCTTGGCAAATCAATTTTGGCCAAAATGGTGCAAATGATGTATCAGTCTCCGGATCGGATATTAGCGATGGAACTTGGCATGATATAGCTATAATTGTTTTATTAAGTGGAGGACATAGAAACGTACGAACGTACACAGATGGGAACTTTAATCATGAGGGAGACATTACTGATTTAGGGGACATTGATTCACCCGCTCCGCTTACGTTGGGTTATTTGTCGGGCAATACAAGTACCCCTGTTGATTTTTTTGTTACGGATATAAAGATTTGGAATAGTGCTTTTGATGATGAAATTATGGGGCAAATAGCTTGTGATATAGGACTTCCTTCTAATCAGCCTTATGCAAATAATTTAATTGGTTTCTGGCCGTGTACCGATGGTCAGGGAAATTTGTTCCGTGATCAGAGTACTCTTCAGCATAATTTTGAAATACAAGGTAATTATAGCTGGAGTGAATTTAGTGATTTGATCTGTACTCCAGCTTCCAGCGATTTACAGACTACTATGCCTCAGTCGGTTGATGTGGTGAGACAGATACTCAATTGGCTACAGATTGCTCCTGATCCTAAATGGGAATTGGATGGAAGAGTTTGGATTACTAATTATGTTGGGATAAAGCAATAAGAGGAATAACATATATAGATATTATTTTAACTATTTAGGACTTAATAATTTTCATATGAAAAAAACTATAAAAATATTGCTTCTTTCATTTATAGTAGGGAGCATTTGCTTTTTCATTTCTTGCAAGAGAATGGATATAAAAGGAGAAGTACCTGATGTCAATAATATAACGCTTAGATTAAAAAGCGATAAGGGAGAGATTAATATCCCTTCGAAGGATACTGATTTTATTAAGACTCCGGAAAATGTGTCTATACCAATAAGAATATTGTTTTCTGATGCTGCTCCGAAAAGGTTCAACGTGAGTGTTAGCGTAGATAATGATACTATTAACAGACTTATAGCAGAAAATAAATTACCCAATACCATCCTTTTACAAGAGCAATATTATAAGATACCTTCTAATTTGGATGTGCGTTTTGGGCTGGATCATTTAGATTTTAACCTGGTAATAGATATTACTCCGATAGAAAGAAATTATGGGAAAAATCTTGCTCTTGCGCTGGTGCTGAATAATCCTACCAAAAATAATAAGTTGGAGGAGACACAGAGAGAGGCAATCATTATGCTTAATACCTCTAAGATAATTAAGGAGAGTGAGATTCATTATATTTATTTTTCGAAAGCTGATACAGTGCTAAGTATTCCACAGCCAGGTATAACCTATGAGCAAAGTACTTCTTATTTGACGGTTCCTGTTGATATTTCATTAGGAGGAGTACCCGCAGGGTCCTTTAATGTCAGACTTAGTGGGGATAAAGATACTATACAAAAATTGATTAACAAAGGAGTTTTAAAGAATGTACATCCTCTTACGCAAAATAAAGGTTTTCTGTTTCCTGATTCGGTAAACTTTACTGGAAAACAAAGTCTGGCACAGGTTAATTTACGAGTAAGCGTGGATTCCCTTGTTGCTCATTACAATCAAAAAGTAGCTCTTGCACTATCTCTGGATCAACCTTCTAGCCATTTATTGGATTCCTCTAAGCGATCTATTGTGGTGGTACTGGATCCGATAAAATTAGTAGAATTTAATATTACTGCAGAAGGAGTATTCTCTTCTCAAAGAGAAAATACCAGAACTAGTGAAGTTTCTACGAATCTTGTTGATGGAAAGATTAATACTAAGTTTTTACTTTTTGATTTCAGAGGAGTATGGGTGCAACTGGCTTATGATACGCCAGTTGTAGCCGGAGCTTATACGCTTACTTCAGCCAATGATAATATGACTTATACTGATAGGAATATTAATGCATGGAAATTGTTAGGCTCCAATGATGGTACTCACTGGACTACCCTGGATACAGAAAATGGTCAACCGTTTACGGCTAATTACCAAACTGTTAAATATTATTTTAATAATTCTGTAGCTTATAAATATTATCGCCTGAATATTGAATCTGTTGCAGGAGGCCCGGGAGCTCTGTTGCAATTGGCAGAATGGAGCCTCATAAGAACCCCTCCAAGATAGCTAATCTGTAAAATCTCACATTGATCTTCTTTAGAATCAGGTCACAAAAGCTATGGTTTAATCTTTATTTGCCACCTTCAACATCTCTTTTACTGCTGCTTCCAGTTGAGGATCTTCCCCTTTCA
>CAYRBD010000009.1:4345-49206 GCA_964422465.1 uncultured Chitinophagaceae bacterium | reverse complement strand
ATTGAAGATATCATTAATAGCCTTTAGCAGGCTCTCATTTTCTGAAGCTAAAATGTGATCAATCAGATTATTCTTTAAACTGTTTAATGTAGTCATGACGAATAGTTAAAAGAGTCTATTTAATTTTGTCCCTTTTACAAACTTACTTAAAAATCCTTTCTTAGCTGGAATAAACTTTTAATCCTCACCGGTTCCATAAACCAGTTTCCCAGATATGACTTTGGCGGGCTTAGTATAGGGGTGTTCTTCCGTTTTCCCCGGAGCCATAATATGTAATACTTTCCAGCCTTTGCTTTTAAAATAGTCGGCTATCATGCTGCGATGGCAGCGCCACCATACGGCTTCGGCACAACAGATACAGGTGCGTTTTCGTCTGGCAGCTTCCAGAAGCAGGGTTACATGCTTCTGGAATTCGTCTGTATCCATGTAATCAGCATAATTTCTGAAAGAGGCATTGCGCCATACGGTATTTTTAGAATCCTTTTGCTTCTTTCTCAATCCCCCCAATTCCTTCCAGTATTGGTATTCCATACCAGCTTCTTCAATAGACAGGGAGAGGTTTTCTCTGTTAAACTGCGGATATTTGCCGGACCCGGGCAGACTGCGTACGTCTGCCAGTACTTCAATTTTGTTTTCTGTGAGCAGTTCTATAAAATCTGCTATATCTCGGGTAGAATGGCCGATAGTCCATAAAGTATTTATTTCCATGATATAGGGATAACAAAACAAAGCGGCTTTGGGTTAAAAGCGAATCCAGCCATTCTTTCGTAACTTTGCGCACCAGAGATGAATTTGGATGTAATACTCGAATCCTACCGTCAGGATAACCGCCTCAAAATGCTGGCGGAACGAATGGCTATGCTCCCAAATGAAAGGGTTCAACTTCAGGGACTTGCCGGTACAGCAGCGGCTTTTGTAGTTGGCGCGCTTGCCAAAGACATTGCTCATAATCATGTTGTTGTACTAAATGATAAGGAAGAAGCAGCCTATTTTCAGAATGATCTGGTGAATATCCTCCGGGTGCTGGACATTTTTTACTTTCCTGATTCCTTTAAAAAACCGGGCGATTTTGAGGTGATGAACAGCAGCCACACCATGCTACGTACGGAGGCGCTGATGAAATTTGCAAATGAAGAAGGAAAAGAGCCGCACCGGAAGATATTGGTTACCTATCCTGAAGCGCTGTTTGAAAAGGTGGCGCCTCCCCGAACTTTCTCTTCCTCCATGATCAGGTTAAAGGTAGGCAAGGAGGAAGACATAGATAAACTTTTAGAAAGACTGATAACCCTGGGTTTCCGGAGGAGTGATTTTGTATATGAACCGGGACAGTTTGCCATGAGAGGAGGCATCCTGGATATTTATTCCTTTGGGAATGACAAGCCCTATCGCCTGGAATTTTTCGGCGATGAAATAGATTCTATTCGGATATTTGATCCAGCCACCCAGCTGAGCGAACGGAGATTGAAAGCCGTAACCCTGATTCCAAACCTGAGCTATGATTCTGAAGATGAAGAAATGGCTTTTTCAGGAGACAAAACCACCCTTTCGGAATTTTTACCGGAGAATGTGATCTGGTGGGTTAAAGACCCGGATTATGTGCTGGAAGTATTTAACCTGTTGGAAGAAAAGCTGTCTAAAGCACTTCTAAAAACCAAATCGAAAACCCGGTTGCAAGAAGCCGGAGCAGGAGGCAGGGAGAAGGAATTGGAACTGACAAAAGGAGATTTCCTGGCAGCAGAAAAAATTCCCTGCTTTTTTGAGAACAAACCCGTAATTGAATTTGGACTCCCTTCCGGGAAACCTGTTACAACCGATGAGTCTTTTCAATTTGATTGTATTCCCCAACCGGTCTTCAATCGAAAGTTCAACCTTTTGATCGAAGACCTGCAGCAACATGCCCGGCAAAAGTATTCCATTTTTATATTTGCTGAAAACCCGAAGCAATTGGGTCGTATCCATTCCATCTTTGAAGACCTGAATGCATCCATCTCATTTTATCAGATTCCTGTGCCCATCAGCCGCGGCTTTATTGATAATACCCATCATTTTGTTTGCTATACCGACCATGAAATTTTTCAACGGTATCATAAATACAGGGTAAAACAAGCTTATAGTAAGAATAAAGCCTTAACCATGAAAACCCTCCGGGAATTACAGCCCGGCGATTATGTTACGCATATTGATCATGGGGTAGGGATATACAGCGGATTGCAAAAAATAGAAACGGATGGCGTCGTTCAGGAGGCGGTGCGTATTCGTTATAAAGACAACGATTTATTGTATGTCAACATCAATTCCCTGTATAAAATTAGTAAGTACAGTGGGAAAGAAGGAACGGCTCCTAAGATCAATAAACTGGGAAGCGATGCCTGGCAAAAGCTTAAAAACAAGACCAAGAGCAAGGTTAAGGATATTGCAAAAGACCTGATCAAACTCTATGCTGCACGTAAATCGGAAAAGGGATTTGCCCACCAGCCCGATACTTATTTACAGAATGAATTGGAGGCTTCTTTTATTTATGAAGATACGCCTGATCAGGCTAAAGCTACGCAGGATGTGAAAAAAGATATGGAAGCTGATACGCCTATGGATCGTTTGATCTGTGGCGATGTGGGTTTTGGAAAGACAGAGGTGGCTATTCGCGCATCTTTTAAAACGTTAGTAGATGGAAAACAGGCTGCCGTTTTAGTGCCAACTACTATTCTTGCCTATCAACATTATCAGACTTTTTCCGACCGGTTAAAAGAATTTCCCTGCAAAATTGATTACCTGAACCGTTTTAAGTCGGCTAAACAAAAAAGAGACACCCTGGAGAAATTAGCTGAGGGCAAAATTGACATTATTATAGGTACCCATTCCTTATTGAACAAAAAGGTGAAATTTAAGGATTTAGGTATCCTTATCATAGATGAAGAACAAAAATTTGGTGTCTCCGCAAAAGAAAAATTGCGACAGATGCGGCTTAATGTGGACACTCTTACGCTGACGGCTACTCCTATTCCCCGGACCCTGCAGTTTTCCCTTATGGGCGCCCGCGACCTTTCTATTATCAATACGCCTCCGCCCAACCGGCAACCCATACAGACAGAAGCACATGTGTTTAATGAAGATTTGATACGGGAGGCCATCTACTTTGAAACAGAACGCGGCGGACAGGTATTCTTTATCCATAATAGGGTAAAAAACCTTCCTGAAATGGCGGGTATTATTCAGGGCCTTTGTCCTGATTTGACGATAGCGATGGCTCATGGAAAAATGGAAGGCAGCCGGCTGGAGAACACCATTCTGCATTTTATTAATCATGAAATAGATGTATTGGTCTGCACCAATATTGTGGAGAGTGGAGTAGATATTCCCAATGCCAACACCATTATTGTAAACAATGCCCATCATTTCGGATTAAGCGATCTCCATCAGTTAAGAGGAAGAGTAGGCCGTAGCAACAACAAAGCTTTTTGTTACCTGCTTTCCCCGCCAATGAGTACTTTAACGAACGAATCCCGAAGAAGGCTGCAAACCTTGGAACAATATAGTGATTTAGGAAGTGGATTTCAGATATCTATGCGCGACCTGGATATCAGAGGGGCTGGCAACCTGCTTGGTGCAGAGCAAAGCGGTTTTATCGCAGAGATAGGTTTTGATATGTATCATAAAATCCTGGATGAAGCAGTTCAGGAACTAAAACATTCGGATTTTAAAGAAGTGTTTAAAGAAGAGCTTGAAGGAAAAGAGGAATTTATAAGCGATTGTACACTCGATACGGATTTGGAACTATTGATTCCCGACAGCTATGTCAGAAGTGTAACCGAAAGGCTTGCCTTATATCAACAATTGGATAACTTCTCTACGGATTTATCTCTTCAAAAATTCAGAGCCGATCTTCAGGACCGTTTTGGCCCTGTACCTGAAGAGGTGGATGGACTTATTTCTGCTATCAAATGCCGGATGATGGGTATAGAATTGGGTTTTGAAAAGATTATTCTGAAAAATAAAAAGGTGCGTTGTTATTTTATTAATAACCCTGATTCTCCTTATTTTGAATCGGATACCTTTCAGAGGATTTTAAGATACATCCAGACAGAAACCAACAGGGGGCAATTGAAACAGATGGGAAAGAACTTCCTGCTTGTGTTTAAAAACATGGTCGGGATTCAGGATTTGGAAAACACTCTACGCAGCATGGTCAGAACGGCCAGACCGCAACAAGTTTCAAAAGTGAAAAATCCACTCTTGCAATGAAAACAATAAAGGTCTAAACACAACAATATGAGAACGCGGGCAATACAACCGGACAGTTCATTTCCTAAAACAGGCGTTTGGTGGAAAATGATCGTTTCTATTTTCATCCTGGGGGTGGTAGGCTTTATTTTTAGCCGATACCCCACGGAACATGGCAGCGGATGGTATCATCAGCTTAGACAGCCGGCATTTGCCCCTCCCTATTGGCTTCCCTTTGTGATGTGGACTTTTGTCTATATTCTTATGGGATGCTCAGTCGGAATTATCTGGCAATATGCAGCAAAGAGTTCGGATATTCGTATCCTAAAACGGGCTAAATCCGGAATTGTTTTATTTATTGTTCACCTGATCTTCAACCTGCTTTTCCCACTGATTCTTATTGGTTTTCAGTTGCCGCTGGTCTCGTTGATCGATATCCTTATTCTCATGGTCTTCATCGTTGTTCTCATCTGGCGTTTTCACCGGATCAGCCCAATAGCTTCTTACTTATTGGTACCCTACCTGATTTGGGTTATTTACGCCACCATGTTGAATGTCTCTATTATTGTATTGAACTGAATCTTAAGCAGAAATCAAATTATAAAAAGAAAAGTAAAATAGCCGCCAATACAGCGCCTCCTGCAACGTATTTCATTCCCTTTCTAAAAACGGGATTCTTAGGCTTAAACATCCAAAAAGAAGAAAATACGAAGAAGAATAAAGTTAATGCAAAAAACAAATTAAAAGCGCTTAGCGGGTCTTCAATTTTAGCTTTATGTAAAGAAATGAGTTTATCGACAAAAGCGGGGTATTCTTTCCCCACGTATTTTAGTTCTCCTGTAGCAATATTGTAAGTACCTTCTTCATTGTAACGGTTTTTATCAAAAAATATAAGCCCGTTCCTTTCTTCAATAATTTTAAAATCTCTAAGATGTAATGTTTTGTTTTCTGCCACTGCTTTTATTAACCCGGCTTTGCTGAGATTCTTTTCAAGCCGAACGGCAACCGGCACACTTTTCTTCAAAAAATGACTGTTCCGACACAACAAAGTAATGCCGGTAAAAGAATAAATTGTTAATATCCCCGCCATAAAATAACCGAGATAACGATGAAGCACACGCATACGATTTGAAAATTTTCTAAGCTTTTGCTTCTTCTTTGTTTTGTTCATAATAGGAAAGAGTTACAATTTCATGGTTAGGTTGATAAGGAAAGAACGTGGTTCATGTTTCCGCAGACGATAATCCCAATAGTCCTCATTGGTCAGGTTATCCAGTTTAATCCCAATTCTATAATGGGGCTGATCGTAAAACAGGGTTGCTCCCAATACTGTATAATCCGGAACATAAAAGTCATATCTTTTTTTGACCGCATCTACGGCGCTTCCATAATAACCGCCACCGGCAATCCCTACTCCCTTTAAGACTCCTTTTGCGACCTTATAACTAACCCATAAATTAGCTGTTGTTTCAGGTCCTGCATCGTAAGGGCGCAACCCCTGAAGCCCACCTTCGGCTTTGGTGTATTTACTGTGATTATAGCCAAAAGCTGTCTGAATATTCCATTCGGGTGCGGGATGATAGGATAAATTAAAGTCTATTCCGTCACTCAATTGCGTTCCATCTTGTACACTAAAACTATTGTCAACAAGATCAGGACGCAACATATTATCCACCAAAATATGATAATAGCTGAGGGTGCTAACCAGGCTTTTATTCATCAGAGAAATTTTCATCCCTCCCTCCCATTGGTTGGCTTGTTCCGGCCGGAAGGTTTTTCCATGCCTGTCCACCCCGTTTTCATTTTCAAAACTATTCATATAGTTGGCAAAAAGCGATACTTTTTCTTTTATCGGTTGATAGACCAAGCCAAATTTTGGCGAAAAAGCCAATTGGTTATACTTGTCTTTTACCTGATTTTTCAGATAATCTAAATTTCCTCTGTTATCAAAGTAATCTACACGCAAACTTGCCATGAAAAACCAGCGTTCGTCCAAAGAAATGACATCTGAGAAATAGGCAGAGTAATTGAAAGTTTCAGATTTTTTATAGCTTTTCTTCCCCTGGGGTAGGCGCGCATCTACTTCGGCACGATTAAATCCTTCTTTATATAAAGGAGCAGGGGTTTTGAAGTTAATGGTATCTAAATTTACTTTAGTCGCATTATTCCAGGAATGAAAATGATAGTAATCCAATCCTACGAGCAGCTTATTTTCCCAACGGCCGCCAAATTTCTTGTGATAATGAAAATTCTGTTGAATATCTTCCGCCATTTGCCGTTGATCGCCAAATTCTGATTCATGATAGATTAGATTATTCGGAATAGCATAGAGGCTGTTAATATAGCCATCCATCGGGTTGTCATTAATAGCTACTTTGGTGTCTGAGTACCAATTGCTATTAAATTTCGTATGCAATTTGGCATTAAAATTTGTCTGATCGGCATTGAAATAAAGTCCGTCCCCTACATTAAAAGCCCGGCTCCAGTCAATGGGCAGGTCTCTGATGTCGTCCACATCAGACTTTGATACATCTAAATAATAAGGAGTTGTAAAATCACTTTTATAGATTTCGGCATTGATATCCAACTTCATCTTATCATTTATTTCCCAGGTGAGAGCGGGTGCAACAAAAGTACTGTTTTTATAGCCGGCATCCTGCCAATTATCTTTTTTCTCCATAGCGGCGTTAATACGGAACATGACCTTTTGGTTTTTATCAATAGGCATATTCACATCCACCGTGGTTCTATGCAGGTTATCTATATTCCTATAAGTATAGTCTAAACGAACTCCGAAGGTTTTATAAGGTTTTTTTGTAATTATATTGACCAGGCCGCCAAAGGAGGTTAGCTCTGCCCCGAATAAAGTAGCGGAAGGGCCCCTTATAATTTCAATTCTTTCTATATTAGCCGGGTCTATCGCCGTTTTAGAAAAGTTGGCCATTCCGTCTTTTGTACGTGTCTTTATACCAAAACCTCTTAAAGACATTCCTTCTTTTCCCTTTGTACCTGTTTGAACAACCGAAGTGCCTGCTGCGTTCGTCAATGCATCCCCCAAAGTGATGTTCATTTGTTGCTTCATCAACTCCTTAGGCACGATATCATAGGATTGAGGATTGTCCATTGGAGAAAGCGGCATTCGGGCAACATAGGTACTTCTTTTGTCTGTAATTGGATTGCCATTTGCCACAATTTCTACCAGTTTCAAACTGACACTCTTTTTAATCTTCAGGTTTAAATGTAACACATCCCCTTCTTCCAGATTGATTTCTTCAATAAAGGGTTTATAGCCCACAGAAGAAGCCTGCAGAGAATAAACTCCCGGCGGTATTCTTTGGATAACATAATGTCCATGCTTGTCTGAGGTTGTCCCTATTTTTGTTTTTTGTAAATAGATATTTACTCCGGACAAGGGCTGATTTTCGCTATCCACTATTTTTCCCTGGACAGCAGCGGTAGCCGATTGCGCATATACACGGTTTAATCCCATGAAAAACAACACAATAAAAACAAAAAGGCTTGTTCTAAAGCCAAAAGTTGTAAACTTCATTTTGAATAAATTTTCAACACTTTTTGATAGTCCGGAACAAGCCAAGAGCATGATTTTGCAAAGAAAGAGAGAATACACAATTTCATTTTTCTAATTTGGGAATTAGATTTTCTCAAATGGGAAAACGGGGAATATGTTAGCAATTCCATTACCATGATTGATTAATATTATTACTAGAAATCCGCTGAATACGTCCTGACTGCATGCCGACTTATCGGGAACGACCTGGGGAGAATACAATGCCGATCTGGCACTGAGTACAAAAGCAGGTCAAAATATCTCAGTTATGACCGGAATAAACTATTTTAACTTTCAAAACAGCATAGACAAAGACGGGGATGAATTTACAGATAAGACATTACAAAGCCGGATTTCGGTCTTTCAGAAATGGAATTTTGAAAGAACTCAAAATCGAATCATTACCCTTGCCGGATGCTATTATCATGAAGACCGCTAGGGAGGCGATACACGCTGGAACTCATCCTATCGCGAAGGAGATGAGATTTATAGAGAAAGTATTTATACCAATCGGGCCACTTTAATCGGATTGTCAAATATCTAAAATCATAAATCGCAAATCTGGAATCCAAAATCAGTAGATTGAAGATAACAGCCATATAATAGCATTTACACGATCCTAAATCGGGTGGTCTAGCGAAACCGAAACCACCTCTTCATACGTATCCTCGGATTCGCTCAATGACCAAAAAGAAAATCTGCTTTTTGTCCTTTTTTTAAATTCAAGGTTAGTATATCATCCTGTAGTTTTACTTTTTGTACCTTATTGTCTATCGTAACCCTGACCCTTGAGACATCGTTCTGTTTGGGTATTTTTATTTTAAATAGATGATCCGCCTCAGCCTCTAATGTAGCATTTATCAGTTTACTATCCTTCCATTCTGCATCAATGATCCCCCCTCCCCTCACACGCAAACCCGTAAATTTACCTTCCGGCCATTGATCCGGCAGCGCCGGCAGGAATTCAATTTCTCCGGTCTGAGATTGTATCAGCATCTCTGCAATTCCAGCCGTCCCTCCAAAATTTCCATCAATTTGGAAGGGCGGGTGTGCATCAAAAAGATTTGGGTATGTCCCGCCACCATTTGTCATGTTATAGCCTGTTTGCCCTGTAGGTCGCAGGAGGTCACGAATTAATTTGAAGGCATGGTTTCCATCATGAAGACGGGCCCACAAATTGACTTTCCAGGCCAGAGACCAGCCCGTGCTAACATCACCACGGCGGATCAACAATTTTTTTGCAGCTTCAGCTACTTCGGGTGTTTTCGAAAGAGAAATTTCTGTACCCGGATAAAAACCCCATAACGGGGAAACATGACGATGATGGGGTTCCACTTCTTCATAGGGTTTGAGCCACTCCATTAAACGTCCATGTTTATCAATCTGATTAGGCGGAAGCCGTTTTCTGGCATTCTTCAGCTTATCAATAAGCGCATCCTTCCTATCCAGAAAACCAGCCGCTTGAATAACATGTGTAAACAATTCACGAATAATCTGATTATCAATGGTCGGGCCTGCGCAAACATGAGCAACCTTTCCATCGGGCAGCCTAAAGGCATTTTCAGGTGAATTGGAAGGAGCTGTAACCAACCAGCCATTATTGGGATCGGTTACCAGTGTACTTAAATAAAATTTGGCTGAGCCGCTCAAAATGGGATAGATCTTTTTAAGATAATCCTTATCCAGGGTAAAGGCATAATGGCTCCACAACATCTGGCAAAGCCAGCCGGAACCGGAATTGGTAGCTCCCCAGGAAGCTTCTTCCCCAGGTGCAGTATATCCCCAGACATTGGTAATTACATGCGCTACCCATCCATCCGCATCATAGTATGCCTTTGCCGTCCTTTCCCCGGGTTTCACCAACCCTTTCACCAGTGTATAAAAAGGTTCATTCAACATAGGCAAATTCGTTACATCCAGCGGCCAGTGATTCATCTGTATATTGATATCCAGATGGTAGTCTCCATTCCAGGGTGTTTGAATGGTATTGGCCCACAATCCTTGAAGATTGGGGGGTAATAAGCCAGGTCTGGTACTACTAATTAACAAATAACGGCCAAACTGGAAGTAAAGAACCGGCAACCCGTTATCTGAAGGATCTTTGGCAAAAGCTAACAGTCTTTCGTCCGTTGGCAAAGCCGCCTGCTTTGTGTTGCTATTGTTTAAGGAGAGGGTAGCCCGGTGAAAAAACTTCTGATAGGCATGAAGGTGATCTGCTTTTTCCTGCGCAAACGATTTATTTACGGCAGCTTCCAACAGCTGTGCAGTCTTTTTTATAGATGAAGTTCCTCTAAAATCAGTTGCTGAAGAGATATAAATAACAGCAGAATCGGCACCCTTCACTTGTAAGGTAGAATCCAGTGGAATCAGGCTGCCTCCATTATTCTTTATTTTTACCCGGGTCAGATACCGCATCCCCTTCCCGGAAGAAGGGATACCATCATTTAGTTGACCGGATAGCTGTAATTCCTGACCTTTAACCTTGGTATCATAACGCTCAGGGCGGTTCAGCCCCACCTCAAAATTAACTTTACCGGGTTTGTCGGCCGTTATTTTCAGGATGATCACATCATCAGAAAAACTGGTAAAATAGGTTCTTCTATAGGTCACATTATCTATGGAATAACTGCATCGCGCGATGGCGGAATCCAGAGACAACCCGCGGTAATAATTCTGAAAATGAACTTGATCAGAATCTTCCCCATAATCATATTTCAGGTGCAGGTTTCCCAATACCTGATAACTCCCGTAAGGGTCATTGGCGCCATGACCATGCCCCGAGCCGGCGCCTTTGCATACAAAAACCTTGTTAACCAGAGCTTCGGCTTCTGCATTTTTACCTTCAAAAATCAGTTTTCTTATCTCCGGCAGGTGTTTATAAGCACCCGCCCTGTTAGCATCTTGCGGACTACCAGACCAAAGCGTAATGTCGTTTAATACAATATGCTCATTAAAAACCCCGCCATCAGGCATAGCACCCAACCGGCCATTACCCAACGGAACAGACTCCAGCCAGTCTTTAGCCGGGTGATTATACCACAAACGTAAATTAGCCTGCCCCAAAGAGGAAACTGTCTGCGACAGTAAAAAGAAAAGAACCAACGTTATATATTTCATAAAAATATTATTTGCAAGAGAAACACAGAACCCCAATGAAAAGTCTCTGTGGCAACCCTTTAATGGTACAGCATCATAGCAGGAATTTCTTCCTTTGCTCCCTCGGATCGCTGGATACTCACTTTCAAAGTATTACCTCCTCCCCCATCAAAATACCGCACTTCTATCTTGTGATACCCTTTCTTCAATGCTATTTTTCCACTCGTCTCTATTGCACCATGTGCACCTCCGTTATCCACCACTTTTATTCCATCAATCCACAAATCACTTCCATCATCGGAAGTTGTAAAAAAGGTATAAACATCAGGCTCCCCTATTCGTATAAAGCCTTGAAAATCAAAAGCAAATTTCTCTGGTTTCAATTTCTTCTTTAAAGAGAATACAGGCGCAATCCCTGATTTTACAACCTTACCGTTCTTTGTGGCATCCAGGGTAGGATTCTCCGGTTCGTAGTAACGATAATGGATTCCTTTTTGAGGATTATGTACCCTGACCGCTTTATGCCAGTTGTACTTTTTCACAAAAACACTATCCATATTACTACTTAGCCAACCCGTCTTCAGCGCAATAGCCTTAAGGGTGGCGCTATCCTTAATAGTGACAGGAGCCTTATAAACAGGAGAGTTCTCATTCGGCCGGCTCCCATCAAGCGTATAATGAATGACAGCGCCCGGCGTGTTAGAAGAAATAGAAACCACAGGTGCCGCTGTACGGGAGTTATATGAAGTACGTATTTCCGGCCTGGACACAAAATCAGGCACAGGGGTTATTTTTACTACGAAAGCATCTGTAATTTTTAGCTTATCCGGATCAAAGGGAGGGAAAGTAAGAACCAGGTTAGTACCTTCATTTCTCCAGGATAAAGACTTTCCCGTTGCTAATAAAGAAACTCTTGCATTCTCGGGTAAATTCAACCCTCTTACAATCATTGTTTCCCGGGGATATTTAGGGAGAATACAATACAAATTATTCTCTTTTCGGGTGAAAAACAACTCCTTAACAGCATAACCTTCATCTGGATCCACAGTTTGTTTCAGCAGCAAAGTCTCTCCTTTTTTCGGTTCATAATCTTGTTTCCCTGCCGACCACTGAAAGGATTTTTTCCATGGCCGCGTCCCATAAATAGCTTCGCCATTCACAGCCAGCCATTTCCCAATATGCAAAAGACGCTCCTGCATGACCGGCGGGATTTTCCCATCTGCGCGCGGCCCGATATCCAACAGAAAATTACCTCCCCGGCTCACAATGTCAATCAATTGTAAAGTCAGCAGACGCCCTGAACTATAATCCGTAATATCTTCCGCCCGGTTGTACCCATAAGAATATCCCATTCCCTGACTTTCCTCAAAATAATGCCCGTTAAAAGTTAATCCCGGTTGATATTCAGGGGTGTAAACCATGCCATGATGAAAACGGACGCCGCTTCCCCAGCGATCATAAGTAACAATGCTGTCCTTCATGGGACTGTCGTTGTACAACCAGGCCAGAAACTGTTCTGCATGCCAGGTTTTAGCGCTGTGATCCCATCCTCCATCTGTAAAAAGAACATACGGATGATACTGGTTAATCAGGTCTTTCATCTGAGGAAGGGTATGGTATTGCACAAAAGAATCCACATTGCTTAAATACAAGGGATTATACCATTCATAAAGGGAGTAATAAAGACCCGGTTTCACATCTGTCTTTCTTAAAGCCGCAAACAACGCTTTGATGAGATCCTGATGTGGTCCTACTTCTGTGGCATTCCAGGGAAACCCCCAATCGCGATCTCCCACTTTACTCGGCCAGAGACAGTAGCCATCATGGTGCTTGGAAGTTAATGCCACATACTTTGCCCCTGATTTCTCAAACAGCTGAGCCCAGGCATCCGGATCAAATAGCTGGGCTTTAAAATATTTAGCCAGGTCATAATAAGTCTGTTTGCCATATACCTCCCGCTGATATTTTGCGGTCGGACTGGAAGTATCAGACCTTAATTTATGTTGATACCATTCTGCATAGCCTCCGACTTTAGAAAAAGCGGGAACCGAATAGACTCCCCAATGAATAAAAATACCAAATTTGGCATCTTTATACCATTCCGGAACCGGTTTTTTATCCAAAGACTTCCAATCAGGCTGATATTGGGCTTCAGCATATTGAAAAAGTAAAGCAAAAACAACAAGCAACCATAGAGATTTGTAATTCATAAAATTCCATTATAATTATTATAAGGCATGTTCAACGATCTTCAACCCCTCTTCAAAAGAATGGGGCCTGTAGTTTAGCTCCTTTTCAGCCCGATCCAGGATAAATCCGGTACGGGCAGGTCTTTTGGCCACTTGCGTAAAAGTAGAAGCGTCCGCACGAGTGATCAAAGAAGCATCCAACTTAAAATATGCCGCCACCTTCAAACTCATCTCGTAAGGAGTAAGCAACTCTTTACCTGAAATATTATAAACCCGGGATAATTTATCCTTTTCTGACAGGGTCTTATCTGCTACAAGCTTGCAACCTAAGGCCAGGTCCTGCACTAAAGTGGGGGTACGCCATTGGTCATCGACCACCTTAATTTGTTTACCGGACTCAAGACTTTTCTTTAACCACAGAACAATATTAGAGCGGCTTGCATCCTCTGCTACTCCATACACCAGAACAGTCCTCAAAATAGAAAAATCTAAACCGGAACCTTGTAACAGCATTTCTGCGGCCAACTTACTTAATCCATAAAAACTAATCGGGTTCGGAAGCGCCTCTTCTTTATAAGGGCCCTCTTTTCCGTCAAAAATAAAATCAGTAGAAACAAAGGTGAAAAAAGAGCCCTGTTCCCTGGCGGCCTGAATTAAATATTTCGTAGCAGACACATTGGTCTTCCAACACTGTTCTTTATTCTTTTCACAATCATCTACCTGCGTCATGGCGGCTCCATGAATCACAAAATCCGGTTTTTCCTCTTCAAAAACGGTACTTACCCCAGATTCGTCAGCAATATCGAGGGAGCAAAACCGATACCCATCTTTATTTTTTAACCTGTTTTCTCCTCTCGCAACTGCTGTTATTTCCCAGCGTTTATCCTGACAAAACAATCGAATTAAGTGCTGGCCAAGAAGGCCATTGCTGCCGGTGATCAGTATTTTTGGCACGTATTAAATATTTTTCAACAAATAAAGGAAAAAAATGTGAACTGAAATCCAAAATGTAATTTTATTGGATAAGATTCGATAAAAATAGGTTAAAATGCTACTTTTGCACCTTCAACGACAAACCTGTTGATAAAAGATATGGGTAAAATTTCAAAGATTGCAGTACTTACTTCCGGAGGAGATGCTCCGGGAATGAATGCGGCAGTAAGGGCAGTGGTGCGGACCGGAATTTATCACGGACTGGAGGTCTATGGCGTAATGTATGGATACAGGGGGATGATCCAGGGAGATATATTTAAAATGAACACCAAATCCGTAGCTAATATCATCCAGCGCGGAGGAACCATATTAAAAACAGCAAGAAGCAAAGAATTTTATGCCCCTGAAGGGCGTAAAAAAGCGTATGAACAATTAAAGAAACACGGAATTGAAGGTTTGGTGGTTATAGGGGGAGATGGTTCTTTTAAAGGAACACTTGCTTTCAGCCAGGAGTATGATCTTCCGGGTATTGGCCTTCCGGGAACCATCGACAAAGACATATCCGGCACAGACCTGACCATAGGTTTCGATACTGCAGTAAATACTGCGGTAGAGGCCATTGATAAGATACGCGATACCGCGGATGCCCACGATCGCCTTTTCGTGGTAGAAGTAATGGGCAGAGATGCCGGATACATCGCCCTGCATAGCGGTATTTCTACCGGTGCAGAACACATTCTGATCCCGGAAAGGGAAACCAATGTGGATGATATTATTGAAGATATCCTGACAAAAGAACGGCGACAGAAACTCGTTAATATTATCGTGGTGGCCGAGGGAGTTGCCGCCGGTGGCGCTACACAACTTGCCCAGGCGCTGAAAGAAAGAGCGCCAAATTTTGATACACGTCTCTGCATCCTGGGACATATTCAGAGAGGAGGTTCCCCAACCTGTACCGACCGGGTGCTTGCAAGTCGTATGGGGTTTGCCGCAGTGGAAGCCCTGAGAAACGGGAAAAAAAGTTGCATGATCGGTGTGGTGAATAACGAGATCAAATTCACCCCACTGGAACAAGCCGTGAAATCAAGCCATAAAATCTCAAATAAATGGTTTGAGATGACCCGTATTCTCGCCAGTTAAGCTATTTAATAAAAAATGATGAATACCAAACAAAACCATAAAGACCTGTCAAAGTATGTTGACAAAAAAATGAATCACAAGGCCAGTCGCCAACACTCGGCACACAAGACTAAGATTGTTGCTACGGTAGGGCCGGCCTGCGAATCCTATAATAAGCTCCTCGCGTTGGTCCAAGCCGGCGTAAATGTTTTCCGTTTAAACTTTTCCCATGGCTCCCTGGAAAACAAATTGGAAATTATCCAGAAAATTAAAAAAATCAATAAGCTGGAGCCTTACAATGTGGCCATTCTCTGCGACCTGCAAGGCCCCAAGATCAGAGTCGGAAAAATTGAAAATGACAAAATAGCCGTAAAGCCCGGTGACAAACTCACCTTCACCACGGAAGAATGTATCGGAACTAAAGAGAAGATATATGTCTCTTATCCCAACTTTTATAATGACGTCAAAGTGGGAAATACCATTATGTTTGACGATGGAAAGATAGAAGTTAAAGTATTGGAAATCAATGAGGATAACAATGTTATCACAGAGGTTACTTTAGGCGGGTACTTACGTTCTAATAAAGGGGTAAACCTGCCAGACACCCGGATATCGCTTCCCTGCCTTACTGAGAAAGATTTAAATGACCTTGATTTTATACTCAAGCAGGACGTGGACTGGCTGGCACTTTCTTTTGTAAGAAATGTGAATGATATAGTAGAACTCCGAAAGATACTGGAGGCCGCTAACAGTGAACTAAAGATTATTGCTAAAATAGAAAAGCCGGAAGCGGTAACCAATATCCGGGAGATCATACTCGAATCGGACGGCATCATGGTTGCCCGTGGAGACCTGGGCGTGGAATTGCCCATAGAACAGGTCCCCATGATCCAGAAAAACATTATCCGAAAATGCATCCACCGGGCCAAGCCCGTGATTGTGGCTACCCAAATGATGGAAAGCATGATGAAGCGCACAAAGCCCAACCGGAGTGAAATAACCGATGTGGCCAATGCCGTTATGGAAGGGGCAGACGCCGTTATGTTAAGTGGAGAAACCGCCATGGGAGATCACCCGGTACTGGTGATAGAAACCATGACCAAGATCATTGAGGAGGTTGAAAAAGAAGATATTATCTACAACCGAAACCTCACCCCCTTGTCTCATTCACCTTCTTTCCTGAGCGATGCCCTTTGTTACAATGCCTGTCGTATGGCGGAAGATGTAAAAGCAGACGCCCTCATTGGCATGACCCAGAGGGGTTATACCGCATTCATCCTCAGCAGCTACCGCCCTAAAGCGCCTTTGTATATCTTTACTAAAGTAAGAAGCGTTGTCAATCAGCTGAGCCTTAGTTGGGGCGTTCGTGCTTTTTATTATGATGAGGAGGTCAGTATTGATGGTATCCTGGAAGACCAACAAACGATCCTGGAGGAAAGGGGTTTTTTGATAAAAGGAGATGTGGTGGTCAACACCGGTAGCATGCCCATTGAGGATCATCTTCCGACCAACATGCTGAAGATTACCAAACTTTAATCGGATTTATTTATAAGTCCAGCACCTTCTTAAGTTTCTGATAACCGGGTTTACTCACAGGAATCTGCTGTCCTGTTTTTAATACCGCAATGTGATGGTCTTTCTCATAGGGATGGATTCCGGATATTTGTGAAATATTTACAATGAAAGAACGGTGAAGCCTTGTAAATTGTGTATTAGGAAGGCTTTGTTCAAAAGAGCGCATGGTTTTCTTCTTCAAAAAAGCGCGTTTGGCAGTATGTATTTTCACATAATCATCTGCTGCCTCCAGAAAAAGAATTTCCTTCAATGGAATAATTTTTATGACGCTCCCGTCCCTAACAACAACCCGGTTTACAAGCTGATTGCTTTCCGTTGATGAAAGCAGGTTTTGAGTCTTTTTCATCATCCCTCTGCTATCGGATAAGAATTTCCGGACAGCCTGATCAAATCTTTCCTTCGAAAAGGGTTTCAACAAATAATCAATGGCCTGTTCTTCAAAAGCCCGGATGGCATATTCATCAAATGCTGTTGTAAATATGACACCGGGTGGCGAATCCAAAAGTTCCAACATCTCAAAACCCGTAATGCGTGGCATTTGTACATCCAGGAAAATAAGTTCAGGCTGCTGTGCTGCAATCATTTTTAACCCCTCAAAACCATCGTTACACTCTCCTGCAATTTCAATTTCCGCATAAGGCTCAAGGTATTCTTTCACAATTTCCCTGGCCAGGGGTTCATCGTCAATAAGTACTGCTTTCATCATAAGATTGTGGTATTCTGAAGATCACTTCAAATTGTTCATCATTCCGGTTAATTTCCAGCAGGTCGTCTCTGCCAAACAACAGATACAACCTGCGCTGGACCGAAGTCAGTCCAAAACCTGTTCCAGCCTGCATTTGTTGCTCTGTATCATAAGGATTTTTAACGGCTACTACAAGGTAGGGGCTTATATGCCGTGCTTTAAAATAAATGGTTACCTGCTCTGTAGTCCCATAAATGCCATATTTAATTGCATTTTCCATAAGCGGTTGCAACATGAGCGGAGGCATCCTGCAGGAAAGCGCCTCCGGTTGCAGGTTAAACTCTGTCTTTAACCGATGGCCGAAACGGACTTTTTCAATGTCCAGATACAGTTTTAAATAAGCAATTTCATCCTCCAGGGAAATAAAATGATTTTCCTCCTGTTTAAGGGTTCCCCGTAGAAAGGCAGACAATTGCTGCACCATTTCACGGGCTTTCTCCGGCTTGCTATGGATCAAAGCATTGATAGAATTAAGACTGTTAAATAAAAAATGGGGATGTAACTGCTGCCGTAACTTATACAGCTCTGCATCTTTTACAGATTGCTCCATGGAAGACCGCCGTTCCTCTCTCATCAATTCCGATCCGCCTTTTTGCTGAAAATACAAGGTGGCAAGCACCCAGAGGTTATTGAGACATCCCATTACGAACCTCAGCGGCATGGATTCCTTCAGCCAGTCCTGCTGATCTGCAGGATAGATAAAAGTGCCAAGGATCCATTTATCCACTGCGGCCCAGACCAACGTGGCCATTCCCGCCAAAAAACACCAGTAAATTCCATTTTCACGGCCGGGCTGATAAGAGATAAAGACATTTCGCACCACAAGGATGATCAAGGCCAGCAAGGCATAGGTAATAATTCCATCCCAGACATACTCTACGCCTGAAAATCCATAGTAATTAAGAATCCCTGTTTGTACACCGGCCAATATCAACCAATAACCTATAAAATAAAGGGTTACTCTTTTTCTATTGACTGGAAGAGATTCTGGCACGGATGATTGGTTTTTATACAGGGCTTACCTCGGTACGGATGCTCTCCGCCTTGCTATACATCAGAGACAAATAAGTCTCTGCATATTTTGGATGTTCTATATGGGAGGACAACCGCATGCCGTCACGCAATTCATGCACAGGCTGTAAATCTGCCACATCAATAAACTTCCAGTAAACCGGTTCATCTTTATAATTATAGAAAAGCACCTCCTCCTGGTCACCCAGGAGATTGGCTTTTCCAAGCGCCTCCGGATAGCTGTCGGCTTGTATCAATCGAACCTGTTCTTCAAACTGGGGTTCATATTCTCCATTATCAATCATAATCTGATAGATGATCTTCGCAATATACCAATTCATATATTTCTGATTTATAGGGTTTTATCATTATTTACTTAAAATATATCTCTAATCTCAAGCCCACCCATTAAAATAGTTCCTGTAATAATGAGCGTCTTGTCAGGATCGCGCCCATCATGATTCCTTCTGCTGTCATTAGTTCCTCCCATAATGCAGGTTTCACTAAATTTCAATTGCCAGTTAGAAGGAACCGCCAGTCTCGCGCCTCCCATAATAACGGTTATTTCTATTGTAATATTACCGGTAATATCCGCCCGACTCAAATCAATATCAGCACCTCCAAAAACACTGATGATTTCTCCTCCTTTAAAATTCTTTGACCAGATGTTTCGCCTGGTTCCACTGAAAACAGTAACCACGTTCAGCCAATCCCCAGCCTCCCGGGTATAGGCTTCCTGGGTTTCAGTTTCAAATTTAATGCCCGTTTGACTTTGCTCCTCCTTGTAAGACGCTTTAACAGGGGAATTCGTTGCATCCGGATCCGCTTTTTTTGAGTTGTGAAAGTCCCATTCCGAATGCGGCACCCGGTCCTGCCAGTAATGACGCCAGTCTTTTACTTCATCAGGATGTTCTTTTGCAAATTTTCTGAAGCGGTCTTCACTTCGCTTTTTTAACAGAAAGATAACACCCACTACAATGACAACAAGCGGCCAGATATAGGGACCCAGATTCTGGTCAGGAAAAATATAATCCCTGGCCAGGAAAGCGAGCCCGACTAAAATAATAAGATAAGCAGCCTTATTCCGAAAATGAGATGACAACCCGACGGTCAATCCGGTTCCAATCATCAGCACCTGCCAACTGTATAACCAGACAGGATAATTAACCACAAAGGCTTTCGCCAGCCATACGAGCCCGACTATAATGATGAATATCCCAAACCATTCTCTCCTGTCCCGAAAATCCGGGTCGTGAAACTTTTTTTCATGGCAGGCTTTTATCCGGTTTATTCTATCCTCCCGCTGCTGCCGGTTAAAATCACGCCAGTCGTTGCGTCTTTGTTCCCGTTTTGCCCTCCGGTCCCTGTGCCGGGAAGCCCCCTTATTTTTCTCCTCACTCATTTCGATAGGTTTGCCAGGCAAAGTTATATCCGGAAAGTATCTCCCGCCAATGTTTTTCGGGCTATGAGTTCCTGATTATCGGTAAAGGAGCCATATTTGTCGGTAAATATACTTATCCCTTTTTCGTCAACAGCCCAAAAAACAACAATAGCCAGCCGGCAATCAAAAACAAGCCGCCAATGGGCGTAATAATCCCAACAGCCGAAGAAACAACTTTATCTGCTGCCTTCAAAAAAGTAATCAGATAGAGTGAACCGCTAAATAAAACAATACCAATAATAAAAAACAGCCCGGAGAGCGACATTAACTTGCCGGGAAACCAGATAAACAATATGCCCACAGCCAACAGGGCAAAGGTGTGATAAAACTGGTAACGTACTGCTGTTTCATAAATCTCAACTACTTCCGGTGTTGTGATACTCTTTAAGCCGTGGGCTCCGAAAGCGCCCAAGGCTACAGCAAGTGCGCCAAACAAGGCGGCAATGATCAGATAGGGTTTGTGCATGATTTTATTTTTTCTGTAAGGTTTTTTAAACTGTATTTTATTGGGTTAATTATCAATTGCGCCTGCTCATAGTAAACGGTTCTTTCCTCTAATTTTCGTTGAACAAAATCTTGTAACTGTCTTTCATCCATTCCTTTAAGAAGAGGGCGCTTATAACGTTTTCGTTTCAGACGTCGGACTATCACTTCTACCGGTACCTTCAGCCAGATCGTCAGCCCCTTTTCATTCATAAAATCCATGTTATCCGAATAGCAGGGCGTGCCACCACCACAGGATAACAACAAAGGGTCTTCTTGAGAAAGGGTTCTTAAATAATGATTTTCCAATTGTCGAAAATGGGATTCACCGTAAACTTTAAATAAATCCGTAATAGAATGGCCTTCCTTTTCGACAATCTCTGCATCCAGGTCTTTCCAGGGCATATCCAGAGTAGTAGAAAGGCATCTGCCCCAATGGGTCTTACCGGATCCCATAAATCCTAAAAGGAATATTTTCATCTTTATTTAAAAGCATTGATACCGGTAATGTCCTGACCGGTGATTAACAAATGAATATCGTGTGTACCCTCGTAAGTAACCACACTTTCGAGGTTCATCAGATGGCGCATAATTGAAAATTCGCCCGTGATGCCCATTCCACCCAATATCTGCCTGGCTTCCCGCGCCACCTGAAGGGCAATGGCACAGGCATTTCGTTTAGCCATGGAAACTTGCGCCGGCCTGGCCCGGTCCTCATTTTTCAAAGTTCCCAACCGCCAGTTCATCAGTTGTGCTTTGGTTATTTCCGTGATCATTTCCGCCAGCTTTTTTTGTTGCAACTGAAATGCCGCAATAGGTTTGTTAAACTGCTGCCGCTCTTTGGCATATCGCAATGCGGTATCATAACAATCCATGGCGGCACCTGTGGCTCCCCAGGCAATACCGTAACGGGCGGAATCCAGACAACTCAGGGGCCCTCTCAAACCTTTAACCCCCGGAAGAATGTTTTCTTTTGGTACTTTGACCCGGTCAAAAACCAGCTCCCCTGTGGCGCTGGCACGCAGGCTCCATTTCCCTTTGGTTTCCGGCGTAGAAAAACCGGCCATCCCCCTCTCTACAATCAGTCCATGAACCTTACCGGATTCATCCTTTGCCCAGACAACCGCAATATCAGCAAAAGGAGCATTGGAAATCCACATTTTAGCCCCCGAAAGTTCTACATAATCGCCCTTGTCTTCAAAATGGGTCACCATGCCCGCCGGATCAGAACCATGATCAGGCTCCGTAAGCCCAAAACAGCCCATCATTTCTCCCCGGGCCAAAGCGGGTAAATATTTCTTTTTCTGCACTTCGCTGCCAAATTTAAAAATAGGAAACATAACCAGCGACCCCTGAACCGAAGCAGTAGAGCGAATGCCACTGTCTCCGCGTTCCAGCTCCTGCATCATCAGGCCATAAGAAATATAATCCAACCCCATGCCTCCATATTCTTCCGGGATAAAGGGTCCAAAACAGCCTAGTTCTGCAAGTCCTTTTAAAACCTGTTTGGGGAATTCCGCACGCTGGCAGCAGGCTTCAATAATGGGAGACACCTCTTTTTTCACCCATTGCCTTGTCGAATCTCTGATCAATTGATGTTCTTCCGTTAGAAGTTCGTCTATTTCAAAATAGTCGGGGGATTGAAAAAGATCGTCAGGCATACTATCAAATTTAATGTCAGCAGCAAAGCTAAAAATAAAACCTATGAAAAAAGTTGTACAATTAAAAAATATTAATTAATTTACATTCGTATTCGTTGTTCAAGTCCAAAACCTACCACTATGAAAAGTTTTTTTCTATCCTTGGGCTCGGCTTCTTTAATGTTATTTTTTCCTGCCGCTTCTCTTTTTGCCCAAAACAAAATATCGGGTACCGTAACCGACCAAAAAACCGGTGTACCTATCAGCAGCGTAACCGTTCTGGCTCCGGCTACTTCCGAAGGCGCCTTTACAGATAACCAGGGCCATTTTACTTTAGCTACAAAGTTGAATTTCCCGTTTAATCTGGTATTCTCCTCCGTTGGTTATAAGTCGGATACAGTACAAGTCAGTTCGGGAACGGCCCTTCAGATAAAATTAACCCCTTCTGAGGTGATTGGCAACGAAATTGTGATTGCTGCAAGCCGGGTTCCTGAAAATATCATTAATTCTCCGGTATCCATTGAACACATTGGCATACAGACCATCCGGCAAACGCCTGCAGCCAACTATTACAACCTGATCGGAGACATCAAAGGCGTGGATATGGTAACTTCCGGACTGCTTTTTAGCACGCCCACCACACGTGGATTCGGAGGCAGCGGCAACACGGGGGTAAACCAATTGGTGGATGGGATGAACAACGAAGCCCCGGGACTAAATTTTTCGGTGGGAAACGTCATTGGGATTTCCGAACTGGATATTGATAACATCGAGCTACTTCCCGGTGTATCTTCTGCCTTATATGGATCCGGCGGCACCAGCGGTACGATATTACTAACCAGCAAGGACCCCTTCCAATATCAGGGGCTGAGCGCCCAGGTAAAAGAAGGGATCATGCACGTCAATGATCCTCAACATAAGGTTACGCCCTATCAACAATATGACATCCGGTTTGCACATGCTTTTAACAATAAATTTGCCTTCAAAGTAAATGCCAGCTACATTAAAGCGTATGATTGGATGGCCACCGATACAAGTAATTATGATGCGGCCAACTTCACTACCAAACCGGGCACCCGGAATACCGATCCGGCTTATGATGGCGTAAACATCTACGGGGATGAAACCAGCGCCAATATGCAAGACGTAGCCAATGGCGTGCTGGCGGCAGCTACACAACAATTTATTGAAGGCTACATGCAACAAACCGGCGCCTCCCCTTCCCAGGCGCAGATAGACCAATTTCTCGCTACCAACAACCAGACCATCCCCTTTTATCAGGGTCTGCAGGCGGGAATAATCCCCGATCAAAATGTTACCCGCACCGGATGGGCTGAAAAAAGCCTGGTAGATTACAACACTTTTAATCTGAAACTGGGGGCTACGCTGGCTTATAAATTCACCCCCAACACCAAGCTATCTGCTGTGGCACGCTATGGGAAAGGAACAACCGTTTACACAGGCTCCGATCGGTATTCCCTCATGGACTTTAATATTGGTCAATATAAAATCCAACTGGACGGAAAACATTTCATGCTGCGTGCCTACACCACACAGGAAGATGCCGGTGAAGCTTATAATGCCGGGGTTTTAGGGCAATTAATGAATGAAGCCTGGAAACCAAGCCAGCAATGGTTCCCAGAGTATGTGGGCGCTTTCGTAGGGGCAAAAGCAGGGGGTGCTTCCGATCAACAAGCGTATATAGCTGCACGTAGCTTCGCGGATCAGGGAATGCCCATGCCGGGAACAGGAGCTTTTGAGAATTATAAAAATGAATTACGAAAAAAACCAATCCCTGCCGGCGCTGCCTTCAAAGATAAATCCAGCCTGTATCAATATGAAGGCTTGTATAACTTCTCAGATCAAATTCCTTTTATCGGAGTACAAATAGGCGCTGACTATCGACTGTACCGACTTAATTCTAATGGGACTATTTTTGATGATAAGGGGAAAAAACTGACCGTGGGACAATATGGATTGTTTGCTCAGTTGACCAAAAATTTACTGGATAACCGCATCAAACTTACCGGCGCCATCCGTTACGACAAAACAGACAATTTCGAGGGTAAATGGACACCACGGATAGCAGGTGTATTTACTGTGGCTCCTGATAACAACATCCGGATTTCTTATCAATCCGGCTATAAGTTGCCAACCAATCAAAATCAATATATTGACTTGAACGTTGGACGCGCCCGGTTGCTCGGGGGATTACCTCAATTTATAACGAAATATCAAATGGCGCCTGATGAAAATCCGGTCTTTCTATTGGACAATGTTCAGGAATATGGCGCTGCTTTTCAGAAAGATTTCCTGCAAAATGTCCAGGGAGGCGATCCTGCCCTCTTGGCACAATATAAGGCGGCTGTATCGGCGGAACAGGTATTGCAACCTTACCATTTTAAACCCTTCAGCCCTGAAACCGTCCGGTCCTTTGAAGTAGGTTACCGGGGTATTATCAGGCAAAAACTCATGTTGGATGCCTACGTCTATTTCAGCAATTACAAAGACTTCATTGGCTCTGTCTTTTTAATACAGGCCAAAAACGGACCTCAGCAACTTACCCCTGCCGACCCCACGAAATATTACGGCCCGCAACTGGGCAGTGATGAAACCCGCAACGTTTACCAGATGTATGTAAACAGTGAGGGAACGGTAAAAACATGGGGATGGGCGCTGGGCGGCGATTATCTTTTACCGAAAAATTACCGTCTGAGTGCAAATGTATCTTTTAATAAATTATCCAATGCGCCGAAAGGATTTTTCACACAGTACAATACGCCCGACTATAGGGTAAATATAGGTTTTGGAAACGATGACGTCCTAAACGGATGGGGATTCAATATCCATTACCGATACCAGGATGCCTTTTTATATGAAGGAAGCTTCGCCGTAGGAGAAGTACCGGCGGTCAATACAATTGATGCACAAATCAACTATAAAATTCCAAAAATAAAACTAATGTTTAAGCTGGGTGGTTCCAATATTTTGAATCATTATTACCGAAACGCTTTTGGTAACCCGCTCGTAGGCGGATTGTATTACGTTTCTGTAGGATACAACACTTTTTAATTCTGCTTTTTTTGTGCAATCTTTCGATTGTGCCGGATGCTGGTAATTAATAAAAAGGAAAAACCCATAATGGCCACAGAAGCGCCAATAAGAGCAATCTTATTTTGATGTTTCAGCCCAATATAAAAAGCAAAACAGGGAATAAGTAAAAAGAGACCGTAGGCTACAATGTAAAACACGCTTATTCGCTCATCTTTTTCCGTAGGTTCTAATTTCATATGTATTTTTTTAAACATGTTTGCATTTCTCTCTGATAACCTGCCGCTGCTTCACGTGCTTTTTCAGCAAAATCGGCTCCGGCACCGGCAAAGATAATGGAACGTGAGGCATTGATCAACAAGCCACCTTCTTTATTCAGGCCGAGTTGGGATATTTTTCTTAAATCTCCTCCCTGTGCCCCTACTCCGGGAACCAAAAAGAAATAATCGGGTACCCACTTTCGGATTTCTGCAATTTGTTCTTCGCGGGTAGCGCCGACTACAAACATCAGCTCTTCAGCACTACCCCATTCTGCCGTTTTCCGGATAACTTCTTCGTAGAAATAGTGCCCTTTCTCATTCTTCTGCATCTGAAAATCCATGGACCCTTTGTTGCTGGTAATCCCCAGCACAATAGCCCACTTCCCCCGATATCCTATAAATGGGGCAATGCTGTCTTCTCCCATATAAGGAGCTACCGTCAGGGCGTCAAACGAATAGCTCTCAAAAAAGGTTTTAGCATACTGCAAAGAAGTGTTCCCGATATCCCCTCTTTTGGCATCTGCAATAACAAAATGTTCTTCAGGAATACAGGCTACCGTTTTTTCCAAAATACGCCATCCTTCTGCTCCCATACTTTCATAAAAAGCTGTATTTAATTTATAGGCCACACACAGATCCCGGGTAGCCTCTATAATCGCTTTATTAAAAGTTAATACCGCCTCCGGCGACGATTTCAGGTGGTTTGGAATTTTGGAATAATCTGAATCCAACCCCACGCACAGATAGGAGCCTTTTTCAAAAATATGGTTTGTTAATTGTTGCCGGGTCATTGTTTCTGGGTTTCAATGTTTCAGAAGAAAATTTGTTATTTGTTTTTTTTATTTATTTCTTAATGGTAGCCTTGGTTACACTCCTAATGGTGGTTTCGGCTTCGTGGTCAGTGAGTGGCGCCGAACTGCTCAACCACCGAATCATTGCAAACTGCAAATTGCAAACTGTGCCTGTCCTCACTCTTCCCGCAATTCTTTCCCCGTCAAATGAATAAAAACGTCCTCCAGATTGGCCTTTTTTACCTGTTTCTTCCTTTCAAAACCGCTTTCTACCAGGTTGTCAATAAGTTGGTCAGGAGTAGCCAGGGCAATAATGCTTCCCTTATCAATAATCCCTACTCTGTCACAAAGGACTTCGGCTTCATCCATGTAATGAGTGGTAATAACAATGGTAGCTCCCTGATCCCGTACCTTTCGGATAAGTGCCCAAAGATTACGTCTGGCCTGCGGGTCCAAACCGGTCGTTGGTTCATCCAGAAAGACCACTCTCGGTTGATTAATTAAGGTAGTGGCGATGGAAAAGCGTTGTTGCTGGCCTCCCGACAATTGTTTGTATTTAGCCTTGGCTTTTTCCCGCAGGTTTACCATATCCAGATATTTCATAGCATCCACTTTTTTGTTATACAACCCTGCGAACAAATGAAGGAGTTCCACCAATGTCAATCCCGGATAATAGCCGGAGGCCTGTAGTTGTACTCCTATGATTTTCCGGATTTTTTCACTTTCTGTATCCAGGTCAAAACCATCAATAACAACCTTCCCTGCCGCTTTCTTCCGGAGGGTTTCCAATATTTCGAGCGAAGTGGATTTCCCTGCACCATTGGGTCCGAGAAAGCCAAATATTTCCCCCTCCCTGACCTCAAAGTCAATACCTTTAACAGCCATAAAGTCTCCATATTTTTTAACCAGACCTTTTACTGAAAGGATCGTTTTCCTGTTCATGACCGCAAGTTACAATTATCTTTTATTTCTCATGAAACGACCTTGTCTTTTGAAGCCGGCAGACCGGTAACAAGTAATAAGATTGTAATTCCCAGGAGGATAACCAGAGGGATATCCCAGCCTCCCGTCCATCCATACAGAAGACCAAACAAGGGTGGAAAGCAGGCAGCAATAAAATAGCCTACCGACTGCGCCATTCCGGACAATTCTGCAGAGTCAGCCACATTTTTTGTCCGGATGACGAAAAACATAGTAGCAAGGGCGAAAGCCAGTCCCACTCCAATTCCAACCAAAATAGAAGCAACAACAATGAAAGAGGTTTTCCAAAAAATGATCAATAGCAAACCGGCCAGCAACAGGACAAAATCAATCCACACAATGGCCCGCTGGTCTTTTACCCTGCCAGCCAGCAGGGGGCCTATAAGCATCATGGGCACCTGCCCCATCTGAACATAAGAAAGGACCCATCCGGCACGTGTTGCCTCCATCCCCCAACCTTGTAAAATAGCCGGGAGCCACGCAGCAAAAACATAAAAGATAACCGATTGTGTTCCCATAAAGATAGAAATCTGCCAGGCCAACCGGGGTTTCCAAATGTTTTGGATGGTTGTAACTGGTGGGGTGGTGGTTGTAGAAGTTCTTTTTTTTAGAGTGGGCAACCAAAAGAAAAAGGAGATAACAGACAGAAATCCCCAGATACCGATAGATGACTTCCATCCCAAACTACCAACCGATCCCAAATCAATACTAAAACCTACCGCAATTGCCGAGGTCAGATTCATTGAAACCAGATAAAAACCAGTCACCAGACCGGTCTTTCCCGGGAAGGTTTTCTTTATAAAAGGAGGCATTAATACATTTCCTATGGTAATCGCAATACCAATAAAAAGGGAGCCCGCAAAAAGAAAAAAGAGGTTACCCACCGGACGAATGAAAAGTCCTATACTTAATAAAACAATAGAGTAAAGCAGCGTCCTCTCCAGGCCAGCCCACCTGGAAAGGCGTGGCATAAAAGTAGAACCAAAGGCAAAGCATAGCAAAGGGATGGTTGTAATAAGCCCAGATAGGAACGGGGTAAGGTTCAAATGCTTTATCATTTCCGGGATTACTGGTCCCACGGAAGTTATCGGAGCACGCAAATTAGAGGCTATAAAGACCACACTGCATAAGAGTAGGAGTGTCTTCCAGGCGTATTTTTTTCTCACTATTTTTTCTACAAACAGATTCAGGATGCAAGGTAGCAAGTTTTCATTCGCTTTTTAAATAGCTCACCTCCAATAAAAAAAACGTTGCATCCATAGGATTTTGTAATTTTGAAGCTATTTAAAGAGCAACTTCATGAGGCAGGGATTAACAGAAGAGGAAAAGGAATTCATCCAATATTGGGAAAAGGAAGGAAAACGGCAACGAAAATGGACCTACATGCTCCGCAGAAACCTTCCCAAGGGACTGATCTTCAGCCTCCCTATTGCCCTGTTTTTCTTTGCCATGGGTTTCAAGCGCAGGGCTATCGTTTCACATGGGGTTTTGGTAACCATTATGATATGCCTTGTCTTTATTGCCCTCTTTTACGCCATATTCAAAGGACATATCCATGTAGATCGCTATGAATCCCACTATCAGATACTAAAAATGAAGGAAGCAAGAGACAACCACAAAGATATTTCAGCAACTAATTCTAATTAAGCTCTGAATGCCAATGAAAAAAGAACCTGAGAAAAAAGAAAAGACCAAAAAGAAGAAAGAAAGAACCACTTCTGACATTATTCCCATCTCCGCTACGCTTAGTCATCCTGCTTATCCGGAAGGGGTTGAGCCTCCTCCAAGTAAAGCCTATACTTATCGGCGAATTTTCTTCCTTAGCCTGCAAGCCATTTTCAATGCCATCATTATCGGTTTTATTGCCAAAGGCATGGTTGCCCTGATTGATTTTGTAACAAATGTCTGCTTTTACGGCCAATTCTCTTTTCAGCCTTCAGCCCCGACCATTGAACACCTGGGAATATTTGTCATATTTATCCCCGTCCTTGGAGGACTTATAGTTGGTTTTATGGCCCGTTATGGTTCAGCAGGTATCCGGGGACATGGCATTCCGGAAGCCATGGAGCAGATTCTGCTGAATGAGAGCAAAATAAAACCCATCATCACTTTCCTCAAGCCCTTGTCTGCTGCTTTTGCCATAGGGACTGGCGGCCCTTTTGGTGCGGAAGGGCCTATTATATCCGGTGGGGGCGCATTGGGATCTTTTGCCGGCCAAATCATGACCATCAATTCCACGGAAAGGAAAGTCATGCTCACGGCAGGAGCTTGCGGCGGAATGGCCGCCATCTTCGGATGTCCGATAGCCGGTATTCTGCTAGGAATTGAATTGTTGCTTTTTGAATTTTCTCCCCGTTCTATTATTCCTGTAGCGCTGTCTTGTGCCACGGGTGCAGCCATGCGTTTTCTCCTTTTCGGAGCTACTCCCATTTTTGCCATGCCTCCTATCCCGAGCCCCGACAGTTTATCAATTATTATATACACTATCTTTGGCGTTTTTATAGGTGTTGCTGCATCCTATGCCTCTAAGGCAGTCTATTTTCTGGAAGACCTGTATGCCAAACTACCAGTACACTGGATGTGGTGGCCAGCTATCGGAGCAATCGTTGTAGGCGTTATCGGATATTACGCTCCCAAGACTATGGGAGTAGGATACGAAAATGTACGGCTTTTACTGACTGGTGAGATCCCCATTCGCCTTCTTTTTGTATTGTGTTTTCTAAAATTTGTTTCCTGGAGTGTAGCACTTGCCAGCGGAACATCCGGAGGTACGCTGGCCCCTTTGTTTACGATTGGTGGCGGCTTAGGGGCGCTGTTGTGTCTGCTTACGTTAAAAATGTTCCCCGACGCAGGAATAAATATTGCCACTTGCGCGCTTATTGGGATGGCTGCCATGTTTGCTGGTGCCTCTCGTGCCGTACTCACCTCCATTGTTTTTGCTCTGGAAACAACCGGACGGATGCACGGGCTGCTGCCATTAGTCGGCGCTTGTACTTCAGCTTATTTTGTCTCTTTTTTCCTGATGAAAGGGAGTATTATGACAGAAAAAATGGAGCGGCACGGGTTAACCCCTCCGGGAACCTTTGAACCGGATATTCTGGAACAGGTACTTGCAAAACAGGTGCTAAGTAAAGACTTGTCTCTTATTTCTGCTGCGAACACCATCAAGGAAACCCGTGAGTGGATCAAAAAAAATGCAATAGAAGAAGAATTTCCCACCTTTATAGTAGTAGATAAAGATCAAAATTATCTTGGACTGGTGCAACGTCTTGATATATTCAGCAAACAATATGATGACAACGCCCCAATTGCTTCCCTGATAAAAGATCGCGTTGCTTATGTATATCCTAACAATCAATTGAGTCTGGCGGTGGATCTGATGGACAAATACCAGGTAGGGGTTTTACCAGTAGTCAGCAGGTCTAACCCGGCAACAGTTTTAGGGATGCTTTCCCGAAAGTCCATCTTTGCTGTATATCATAAAAGAAAAAATGAAGAAGAACTTTTAAAACAAACTATTTCTTTGAAAAGAAGAAGCATGCGCATGATTGTCAGAGGACGGCAAATATTTGGATGGGAAAAAAATCATGGTTATCCTCCGGATCAACCAGATATGAGTTAAAGCCGTTATTTTACATTTCAGGATATTCATTATCTGACGTTTCTCCTCCAGAGACATTTCCCTCCTGCCCCTTATTTTTTTCTTTTGAGCCGGAATGAAACCAGTGGTTCCTGAAGCGAGGCAGCCAGGTCAAGTGCAATATTTGCTCTCGTTTCCGTTCTTCGTGCAAGGCCCAACTTCTCGCCTCCAAAAGATTATATTGGGTGATAAGCCCATGCAAGCGGTATGGGTTGCCTCTTTCCATTACCGGCATGGCTCCTACTTTATATTCACTCATCCGGTCTGCCACCTCTCTTAAAGATTCATCCGGGTAGGCTACTATGGGCTTCCTGATCATAATATCCGCAGCCACAGCCCCTTCCTCTTTTTTACCAATCCCCCATTCCATCACATCCTGCCACGGAATCAGCCCGATCATTTTTTGTCCTTCCATTACAGGAATAAGCCTTTGATAGCGTTTGTTTGAGTAATAATGCAACTCCTTCACAATTTCTTTCAGGGAGTGGTCTGAGGTTACCGTCAATACATCTGTGATCATCACCTCCCTGACAAAAAGTACATCAAGTGGATTGACCTCATACTCCCGCAACACATGGAAACCACGCCGCGCAACCTTCTCTGTTAAAATGGACCTTTTTAAGATCAACACGCTTAAAAAATGAGCCAGCGTAGTCGTAATCAGCAAGGGGAGAAATAAATCGGTATCGTGTGTTAATTCCAGTGCAAAAACAATAGAAGTAAATGGAGAACGAGTCACACCGGATAAGAGTCCGGCCATACCCAACACTGCCCAGTCAGTTGAAGAAGCCCCTGGTAATATATTCCCCAACAGCCCTCCTATTGCAGCACCCATTATCAACAGAGGGGCCAGGATACCACCGCTGGTACCTGAGCCCAGGCCTACTGCCCAGATGATGAGTTTAATAACAATCAGCATTATTAAGGTGTGGGCTGTCAGAGAGCCAGCCAGTTCATCTGCAATTGTATCATATCCCACACCAAGTGCGCGAGGGGCTATTAATCCGCCCAGACCTATGATAAGCCCTCCTATAGCCGGCCACCATACCCAATGGATAGGTAATTTACGAAAAGCATCTTCCGCCCCATAAACTGCCTTTGTGGCTACCCATGCCATTCCTCCGGAAACCACTCCCAGGAGTAGCGCATCCAGTAATCCAGCCCCTCCACTCACGGGGCTTAGCCCTACAGGAAAAAGCGGCTCCGGACTCATCCATCCTTTTGCTACAAACCAGTGTCTGATGATATCAGCCACAGCGCTGGCAATCCCAAGGAGAACCATAGTACGTGGTTTCCATTCAAAAACCAATAGCTCTACTCCCAATAATACGGCTGCTATCGGCGTGCCAAAAACGGCACTCATCCCGGCTACAGCTCCTGCAACTAAAAGACTGCGTCTTTCTATTGAACTTAATCTCAGGAATTGGGCAATAACAGACCCCAGGGCGCCGCCGGTAAGAATAATTGGACCTTCAGCGCCAAACGGCCCTCCTGTTCCTATGCTAATAGCGCTGGAGAGTGGTTTTAAAATAGTCAGTTTGGGCTCTACCTTACTTCCTCCTACCAATATTGTTTCCATAGCCTCCGGAATACCGTGCCCGCGAATACGTTCAGAACCATAACGCGCCATTACCCCCACAATCAAGCCGCCGGCAACTGGAATTAACACACTTAGCCACCCAAGAGTATTATCCTTAGGAGAAATTAAATGAAAACCTAATCTTTGATAATAAAGTACATTGGTAATCAGCCCGATCAGTATCACAAGCGCCAATGCAATCACAGCGCCTAATGCGCCTACAATAATGGTAAGAGGGATTAATCGAAGTACAGAAAGGGTAGTAGTAAAATCAGCTCGTTTATGCTCCAGCCCTCCACTGGTACGAAAATCGGCACCAATGACGGCATCAGACGGTTTGGTCCCTTTGTCCCGACTCATATTGAAGGCGCTTATAGTTTGATATTCATCCCTTCGATTGTCCTAATTAATCATTTTAATTATATAAATTTACAACAATTTTTTATTTCTACAAAAAATATAATATAAAGATTTTCACTTAATGTATATAGGGAAACAACATTACAAGTTCAGTTTTTAACTTCCTCCTTTACTTCGTTAAACCATAACGGTATAAGACCGGTATCTTATTCCCCACCTTTTCACTAAGAGTGAAAAAACTTTTTCCCTCTTTATCCCATGCGATGGCTTCTCCCTGCATTTCTTTCTTGTAATTCAAACGAAGGGGCACTTTTTTCAGGCAGGCAACGAGGGTTTCACCCGGTTTCCGTTCCCAATAGTAAATATCATCATAATTTTTTATCAAAATTTGTCTGCCATCGCTGGACATATCAGCTGCGGTTACAGTAGAAATGGGTAACTCCGCAACCAGAGTGAGTTTGCTCTTTGTGTTAATCTTTTGTGGATATGGCGCTACATATACGCCGGCAACGGAATCTTTGGTAATGACATAAATATCTCCTGTTTCAGAATCCACCAATAAGGCTTCCGCGTTATGCGCACCATCCGGGTAAGTCAGGTTAATAACATCGAAAGACGAAATCAATGAATCTCCAATATCATTCAAATCCGACTCTTCCAAACGAAAAACAGAAATGAAAGGCCGTATTTTAAAATTGTCTCCAATATCACCAACATAAAGATAATATTTCCCTTTCTTCGGGCCCGGGCCGCCAGCCATATCTTCCCAATCCAGATTAAAAACATTGGTGAGATACTTAGTTGCTACAAGCGTACCTAATGTATCCAGTAAGTAGATGGCATTTTTATTTCCACTGTCCTCCAGAGCCCAAAGCAGGTTATTTTTCCCGGACAAAGAGGTTACCAAGCCCGATATTTCTTTCAAATAAGCCCCCTCTAAGGTGTGAGTTTCAGAAATTCCAAATTGATCAGACACCTGTAATACAGAAACATCATAATCCGCATGAACAACTGCTGGTTTAGGTAAAGTATCCACAATAGGAGTGGGAGCAGACGGGGTTCCTTTCGTACAGGCTGATAGAAAGATCAGGACTGCAGGTATCAACACCAGGACAGCATGTTTAGTCATTGTCTTTAGGTAAAACAGGTTAGGTAAAAGTAGAATTGCAAAATAGACTACCCCTATACTTAAAGAAACAATTGATTAGGGAACGTTGAGAAAAAATTAGTAAAAGCAAAGATTTTCTTATTCAATCTTCCGAAAATGCCGGGGTGCGATCCAGACGGCTAAGTAAGTCAGGATGGAAAAAATGAGCAACCCGATATAAATATGCCGGGTGGACTGGTTAATGGTCGTTTCCAGAAAGTGTCGGGCTGTAGAGGAAAGGCCGGGAGCATGAAGCATTTGCAACACGTTGGTTCCCTTACCCGACACACTCTCCGGAGCCTGATCCATTTGTATCTGAAAATACGTATTAAAAATAGCGCCAAATACCGCACTTCCCAGGCACTGACCCAGGTAGCGGCCAAACATATTTGCCCCTGTAACAACTCCTCTTCGGTCCCATCCCACCACAGATTGCACGCCCACCAGCATCGGGGTAGAAAGCAACCCAAATCCGGCGCCCAGGACAATCTGGTCAAGCAACAGCAGGGCGATGGGCTGTGGCCAGGGCAACAACAGGAATCCCCCACAGGCTATAACAATTAAAGCGGCGCCAATCAATCCGCTGTTTCGAAATCCTATTCTCAAATAGAGCCGTCCCGACATTGCAGAGGCTACCGGCCAACCCACACTTTCACTGGCTAAGATAAAACCGGCAGCAATGGCGCCCAACCCAAGAGAGGTTTGAGCAAAGGTGGGCAAATAAGTATCAGGCCCCATCATCACTACCCCCATACCTATCATGGAGAGGTTGGCACCCACCAGGGAGCGGTTTTTCCAAACCCATAATGGCATAACGGGTTCCACAGCTTTCCGCTCCACCCGCAATGTTAACCAACCCAGGAACAATACGACCATAAAAATCAACAAGGTCGGGAGAGAAAGCCAGGGCCATGATTGTCCCCCTTCCATCAGCCCCACAATGAGCAGACCAACCATTACCAACAACAGTCCTGCGCCAGCAAAATCGATATGGGGATGCCGATGCTCAAATTCTTCGTGCAAGAAAGACACAATCAGGATAATAGCCACGATCCCAAGCGGAATATTAATGAGAAATATCCATCGCCAACTGGCATATTCAGCAAAGGCCCCTCCTACCGCAGGACCGATAATAGCGCTCAATCCCCACATACTGGAAAGCCAGCCCTGTACTTTAGCGCGTTCCTCTAAATTATATAAATCTCCGGCAAGGGTATTTACCGTTGCCATGATAGAACCGGCTCCCAATCCCTGAATGCCCCTAAACAAGATGAGGGTGAGCATATTCCAGGAACCGGCGGAAGCTGCAGAGCCTGCCAGAAACAGCGAAGCCCCAAAGATAAGCACACTTTTTCTGCCATAAAGATCAGCCAACTTGCCATAAATAGGAATGGTAACCGTTTGTGCCAACAGGTAAATGGAAAAAACCCAGGATATTTTTTTAAACCCGCCCAGATCCGATACAATCTCCGGAATAGCTGTGGATACGATAGTCGAATCCATTGCCGCCAGCATCATGGTAAGCATCAAGGCAATAAGGATCAGATTTCGACGGGGAACAGGAGTTTCGTTTGCTGTCATGTTCTCTAATCTTTTAACATCCCCATTTTCAAAAACCATTCAACAGCGTCTGAAATAGCTTCTGAAACAGACGTCTCCTTTAGTCCCAATTCCTGAACGGCCTTCGCATTGCTATAATAATTTTTTACACATAAAATCCGCATATTTATCAAATGCATCGGATTTGCAATTCCCAGATGTGCCAGGAGGGTACCTATTGTTCCTATGCCATACAATAAAAACTTAGGAAGGATCACGATCCGGCTGCGTTGGCCGGTTACAGTATTTAGTTTTTTATAAAAGGTTCTGTAACTCATATTTTCATTGGCCAGAAGATAGCAGGAACCAGACCTGCCAAGATGAATAGCATTGCAAATTGCAGCGGCAACATCTTTTACATGGATGAAATTCTTGCCTCCGGGAGGTGCAAAAATCACCCGCTTCTTATATCCACGGGTAATGATAGCCCCCGAGCCCGGTTTATTGTCGTACTTCCCAATCATAAAAGTGGGGTTTACAACTATCACTTCCGGACTTCTGTCTTTCTTCGCAAAATCCAGCGCTGCCTGTTGGGCTTCAAATTTACTTCGTGCATAATGGGCTTTACTGAAAGGATAACAAATCGGACGTGTTTCATTGCCCGGGTTCTTCTTCGTTCCATAGGCAAAAGCATTGGCGGAGCTCACCACAATGACTCTTTTTACTCCGGCCCTGCGTGCAGTCATTAGAACCTCAAGCGTACCTTTAATATTTACCTCTGAATAATCTTGGTAATGCAATGAATTTTGCGCGGTATTTGCTGCTGTATGGATAATTATATTGCAGCCGGAAATTGCTTTTGAAACAGCTTCCGTATCCCTGATGTCTCCCAAAACAACCTCCAGACGGGGATCGTCAACCTCTAATTTACTTCTTGAACGCACCATTGCTCTTACCTGATGGTCTCCCTCTAACAATTTAATAATCAGGTTTGTTCCCAGCAGGCTGTTAGCTCCCGTGATCAATACTCTCATAATCTTCCTCTGCCATTTTTCCACTTTGGATTTCCCGCTTGATAATCAGGGTAATTAAATGCTGGCGAATGCGCCCCGGAACAATTTTGGTAAGAAACCAGTTAAATTTATTTCCTATCCCTACTAAGATATACTGGTGTTTTTTAAACAGATGATGTATGGCCTTGTGAGCTGTATAATCTGAAGATAAGGCACACATTTTCCCCAACCTCCCCTGCCTCGCAATCCTTTTTTTGGAATCGCTGTTTGTAGTCATCGGCCCAGGAAAAACGACGCTTACAAAAACACCAGAATGACTCAATTCCTCATGCAGACCTCGGGAAAAATTCAATACAAACGCCTTGGAGGCAGGATATACCGTTTTATAACCGATTGGCGAGAAGGAGGCCATAGAAGCCACGTTTAGTATCCAGGAGGGTTTGTTGAACTGCAACAAAGGCAAAAGCTGATGCGTCAAAAGAGCAGTAGCCCTGACATTCAGCAAAATAATATCATTAATCAGAGAGACATCGGCTTTTTCGAATTCAGCCGTCCCTCCTATTCCTGCATTGTTAATAAGTATGTTGATCGGATAATTTTCTTTTACCCATTCCACCAGGCTCATTACCTCCTCTTCTTTCGTCAGGTCACATTCAAAAAAATCTGCCTCAATGGCGTAGTCCATACTCAATTTGTCGCAAAACTCTTCCAGGTTTTCTCCAGGTAAAGCGGTTAATATTACATTAATATCCCTTTGAGCAAGCTCTTCTGCGAAGGAATGTCCCAGCCCTTTCCCGGCACCCGTTATTAAAGCATATTCCTTTTGTTTCGTTGCTTTCATGTGTTTTTTTATTCAATTCTAAACATCTCCATGCCTTTTTTATCTTGTAAAGTAACGAAAACTGTTTTTCCGTCAGGGTCACCAAAGACGAAGTTGCTACATTTTTTACCTTCTAATGATATAGTCCTTAATTTTTGAGCTTCTGTACTAAAAACGGCAATTTCTCCTTTTCCATATCGGCAGACAAACAAATTCCCTTTGGGCCCAAAATGCATCCCATCCATATCATATCCTTTAAAGGTAGTAAATAATCTCTTATTAGAAAGGGTTCCATCCCCATTTACATCAAATTTCCAAATTTTCAGTTGCACACTCTCGCCTACATAAAGGTGTTTTTCATCCGGACTTAGAGTGATGCCGTTGGTTGTACCCATGCTGTCAGCCACTCGGATGGCTTTCCCATCCTTTTTAATCAGCCAAATTTGACCGGTACTGTCTTTCCAGTTTGGATCGGATGCATAAATCCAGCCTTCGCTACTCATACAGATGTCATTAGGCTGGTTAAACTGATCATTGTGACAATATATACTGATCTCTTTATTTCTATCCACCTTCAGAATATTATGTCCGATAAAGTCTGCGATATACATGTTCCCGTCCTTATCAAATTTGAGGCTGTTTCCAATACTGCTATCCGGAAGTTCCAGATACAATTTACAGGTACCTCCGGGCAAAACCATTCCTACGGTTCCATCCTTCTCATAATTGACTACAAAAAGGGTATCGTTTCTAAATGCCGGGCCCTCAATATTGTGGGAGAACAGATTGTCTTTTGTCAATGGTCTGGCTTCATAAGGCGGAGTATCCGGTGACAAATAATACGTTTTTGAAGAATGGCAGGCCCCCAGAAGCAGGCAGACGGAAAAAAGGCAAAATAATTTTTTCATTGGTTTATTGGTTATTAGTTATTGGCCATTGGTCATTAGTCATTTGGTATCAATGCAACACTTCCTTTAATATGCCGGGGGAACGCAGGTCATAAAAATCGGGAAGGTGAAACTTTAAAAATTCAAGATAAGCGGTTAATAAATTATTTCGAATGAGAACAGGTATTTTTATAAGGGGTAAATCATTTAAGTCTTTTATTTCCAGAAGCCGGCCGGTATTAAAAGCTTCCCTGTTTTCTAAAAAGAAGGAGGCCGGACGTTCAGAAACAAAACGGCCTTCCTTTAAATCAACAAAAGGCATGGCTTCTCTATAACTTCCGAAAATTTTAAAACCGAGAAGTTCCGCCGTTCTTAAGGTAAAATATAAAGGCAACAAACCAAGCTGAGGAGCCTGTTGTCGATCCATCCACTGCAGGACTTCCTTCGCAAAATAAAAGAGCTCCGGATTAGGCTCCGGCTCGGTCAGGCTCCTGTACAACAACTCGGAAACATAGAGCGCAATGGCATTTTTAACCATATTGCTATACAAATGCTGATACAGATAAGCCGACCTGAAGTCTGAAATACGTTGCAGGTTTTTATGGTCGCGGTGATAAACAACCATCTCAAGAATGTGAGCCGGTCGCAAAAGGTTTGCTCTGCCTTGTTTTCTTCCGGAAGTCCGGACTCCATTCACCAAATAAGATTCCACTCCGAACAACTCCGTAAAGATTCGTACCACCACACTGGTTTCGCCATAACGTACTGTATGAAGCACTATCCCTTCCGTCTTGAATAACATAACCTATTATGTAAATACTACTGATTCGGCTTTCCTAAATCCTTCTACCTTCACAATATACCTGTTGCCATAATCCTTTTTTATTTCCACAATTGCGTAACTGTTGTTTTCCGCACCACTTCCTTGTATAACGGCTTTAATCGTATAGTAAGGAATGTTATTGATTTTATTGATCCCTCCCCGGTGATCATGTCCCTGAAAAACAGCTAATACCTTCCCGCTATCCTCCAAAATTTTGCGAACCTCATCCGAATTATCCGGGCAATAATGGCGTAAAGAATAAAAACGATCCAGCCTTTGATGGATAAATATAACCGAAGGCGAGTTGCTGTTCTCCAGGCCTTCCTTCAGCCAGTCCAATTGTTCTTGTGGAACATGGCAATCTTTCCAATCAAAATTCCCCTTGTTATAAGCGATCCCCTCAGAAGTAAAATTCGCATCCAGAACATAAAATCGGATTCCTTTTTTCTCAAAAGTATAATAATTTTTAGCCTCGGAAAAGCCATCATTCTTTACTCTGTTAAGAAATTGTTGTTTGGAGATGCTGTCTTCATCATGATTCCCCAATACATGGTAACAGGGACCTTTAAATTGCTGAAGTTCTTTTTCAATCGTACTCAGATATTGCAAGGTTTTATCTTCTTCCGGTGGGTTGCTGTTGTCTTTAAAATCTCCCAACTCTACTAGAAAATCTACTTTCTTCTTATTCATTACCCCCACGCATTCCCTAAGTTTTTCAATGGACTGCTTATAATATCTACCGATGTTGGGTTTTTTATCGGCATAATGAATATCGGATACGATGCCAAACCGGATAGAAGCATTGTCCGTTTTTGCCAATAACCGGAGGGGGAGGGTACTCCCCCCTACAAGCGCTAATGATGTCTGTAAAAATGTTTTTCTTTCCATTCGGAATTTATGGCTTATTTTTCTTCTGTCCGTTCAACAATTTCTCCTGATTTTTTATCTTTCAGAATCAGTTTTTTAGCGCCATAGTGTGTAGTTTCTTCTTTGATGAGGTAATATTGCTCATTGTAATCTTCCAAAACGGATTCCTTTTTCAGTCCTTCTTTCCCTCTCCAAACCGGCAATGCTACAGGCTCCCATTTTTTGCTCTTTGCCGACTTATAGGCCGCATCAATAATGGCATTTACTACGTATCCATCATAGAAGGTTTCCTTCGGATCGCGTTCTTTTTCAATCGCGCTAAACATATCATTGAACATGTGATTATAGCCCAGATCATTTAACTCATCCCCTGTCGGAAACAGCCAGCCTGTGTTGCTTTCTGCCTTTTCGGCCACGTAATCCCCTCCTTTCCCGGTGGTGAACATTTCAAAACCAGTCCGCAGGAAATTATTGATCCAGATGGTGCCTTCGGAACCCATAACTTCGTCCCGCAGATCCATTCCTCCCCGGAAGGTCCAGCTGGCCTCAAACTGACCGATGGCTCCATTTTCGTATTTTACCAGTCCGATGGCATGGTCCTCTGCCTCTATCGGTTTCACCTGGGTATCTGCCCAACACATCACTTCTACCGGTTTAATGTCTTTTCCAATATAGCTACGGGCAATTTCTATACAATGGCAACCCAAATCCAGTATGGCTCCCCCTCCGGCCTGTTCAATATTCCAAAACCACTCACTATGCGGGCCCGGATGTGTTTCCCTGGACTTGGCCCACAGGACACGCCCCAAGGCTCCATTTTGAACACTCTCTACCGATTTCAGCGTCTTGGGGGTATAAACCAGGTCTTCCAAATATCCGTTAAATATGCCCGCCCCTTCTACAGCCTGCATCATCCGAAGCGCTTCTTCCGCATTCCGGCCTAAAGGTTTCGTTATCATGACTGCCTTTTTTGCCTCCACACAAGCCATCACCGCTTCTTCATGGATATGATTAGGAAGAGCCACACAGACAACGTCTGCTTCTGCATTATTTACCGCCTCTTTCAAAGTCGTGGTATAATGCGATATTGCATAATCCTCCGCAAATTTTTTGGCACTTTCCTCCCTTCGGGAATACACACTTACAATTTCATCTTTCGACCTGCCATTTAAAATGGAATCAGCATAAAACCGGGCGATAAAACCGGAACCAAGCATTGCTACTTTTCTACTCATATATTTTAATTGTTAATTGTTAATTGCCAACTGCTAAAACGGGTTATACCCTTTCGACAGGTTCGGCTGTCGCTACTCTTTTTTCTTTATTTGTTTTAAATAATATTAAAAACAACAACATTACTACAAAAGCGAATATGGCAGGAATGAGCCAGATGGCTTTCCAGTCATGCATCCCTCCGGGGAGTTGAAACTTGTCTGCTATAACCCCTGCTATCAGGGAACCTATGAGTAGCCCTATCCCATACGTGCCTACGGCAATCAAGCCTTGCGCAGCGCTCTGGAATTTTTTACCCGCATGATTATCGGTATAAATCTGACCGGTAACAAAGAAATAATCATAGCAAACCCCATGTATGGCTATTCCGATAAACAACAGGAACCACAGTCCGCTCCCGGGACCATCAACATATCCAAAAGCAAAACATACATACCGGATGGCCCAGGCGATCATCCCCAGGGCAAGCATCTTTTTTACCCCTAATTTCTTGAAAAAGAAGGGCATTAATAACATGAACACCACTTCAAAACCCTGGCCAATGGTCATTTTTCCAGTAGCGCCTTTCATTCCGATTTCATGTAAAAACGGATTGGCAAAGGCATAATAAAAAGCCGTTGGGATACAAATGGCGATAGAAGCAATAAAAAATACCAGGTAGTTTTTATCCTTGAGCAGCTTGATGGCATCAAAACCCAACAACTCCCCTACAGAAGTCTTCACATTTTTTTTCAGAGGCAAAGTGGCCGGTAGTGAAAAACTGTAAAATCCCAATACTGCAGAAGCGATGGCTGCCATTTTAAAAGTAAGTACCAATCGATTTGAATCCCCCCAATTTAAGAACATAATCAATAACCCGGCAATAATCCATCCGATGGTGCCCAATACCCGAATAATTGGAAATTCTTTCTCTGAATCTTCCATCTGCCGCATAGAAATTGTATTTACCAAAGCGAGCGTAGGCATATACAGGATCATATAAATAAGGATATAGGTATAAAAAGAGTCGAAAGTATTGGACAGGGCTGCCAGCCACAATAATATTGCACCTGCCAGATGCAACACCCCCAGAATTTTTTGTGCAGAAAAGAATTTATCCGCAATAAGCCCCACAATAAAAGGAGCAATAATAGCGCCTATAGACTGAGTAGCAAAAGCCACCCCTACCTGAACACCTGTAGCCCCCAGACCTCCCGCATCTTTCGGCTGCAATAAATAGGTACCCATTGTTACAAACCATGCACCCCAGATAAAGAACTCCAGAAACATCATGGCTGATAAACGAAAGCGAACAGATCCATTCATAAATGATTTTTTAGGTTGGGTAATTGTGTAATAAGCCGCTATAATACTAAAAATTATTTTACTTTTCGTAGTTTTTATTTTTTTGGTAAACAGACCCGAATGCAGAGAAGCCCAAACACGCCTTATCTAAAATTTGCGTACCTTGTGCTAAGAAAGAAAAGAAAAAGTTTATGCGGAAAAAGTTTATTGTTTTTATTCCTCTGGCGTGTCTCCTCATTCTGATATTGGGTTATTTTTTTCATTGGGTCTTCTGGTTATATATTTTATTAGTTCCTGTTTTGCTAATAGGGCTTATTGATATGCTTCAAAAAAAACATACCATTATGCGCAACTATCCGGTTCTGGGGAGGATGCGCTTTCTAATGGAAGACCTGCGCCCCAAAGTATATCAATATTTCGTAGAAAGCGATACAGATGGCAGACCCATCAACAGGGTCGATCGCTCCACCATCTATCAAAGAGCAAAAAGGCAATTGGATACTCAGCCTTTTGGTACCCAGTTCGACACTTACGCGGAAGGTTACGAGTGGCTGGCTCATTCCGTCAACCCGGTAGATTTCCATCAATTAAATAAGGATCCACGGGTTACCTTTGGTACAGCAGACTGTAAGCAGCCTTATTCTGCCAGTATTTTAAATGTTTCTGCCATGAGTTTCGGCGCATTAAGCGCCAATGCAATATTAGCCTTGAATGCTGGCGCCAAAATCGGAAATTTTGCACACAATACCGGCGAAGGCGGCCTGAGCAAATACCACTTGCAACCAGGCGGTGATATCATCTGGCAAATTGGTACGGGGTACTTCGGATGCAGAGATGAAAAAGGCAATTTTGATCCGGACCTGTTTTCAGAGAAATCCAAAGTCAAACAGGTAAAAATGATTGAGATCAAATTGTCTCAAGGAGCTAAGCCCGGACACGGAGGTATTCTCCCGGGTGCAAAAAACACCCCCGAGATAGCAGAAACCCGTCATGTAAAACCTTATGAAACCATCTTCTCCCCCACTTTTCACACGGCTTTTAACAGCCCCATCGGCCTCATGAAATTCGTAGCAGAACTGCGAAATCTTTCCGGTGGAAAACCTACAGGCTTTAAATTATGCGTAGGGCGCAAAAATGAAGTTTTTGCCATTTGCAAAGCCATGCTGGAAACCGGAATTTACCCGGATTTTATCACCGTAGATGGCGGAGAAGGCGGAACCGGTGCAGCACCACCCGAATTTTCTAATACCATCGGAATGCCCTTTCTGGATGGACTTTCGTTTGTACACAATGCCCTGGTAGGATTTGGCATCAGAAAAAAAACAAAAATTATTGGGTCGGGAAAAATATTAACGGGCTTTCATATTGCCCGGGCTTTTGCTTTGGGAGCCGATACCTGTAACAGCGCCCGTGCCATGATGATGGCGCTCGGTTGTATTCAGGCGCTGCTTTGCAACACCAACAAATGCCCTACGGGAATCACTACCCAGGACAAATGGCGGATGGCCGGCTTGGTCGTAGAAGATAAAAAATTCCGGGTGGCTAATTATCACAAAGATACGGTAGAAAGTTGTGTTGAACTGTCTTCCGCCCTGGGATTTACCGATCCCCATCAAATAACACGCGACCATGTTTATCGGCGGGTGTTTATGAATACAGTAAAAACCTTTGAAGAAATATATCCTTCTTATCAACCAGGCTACCTGTTGGAAGAAAGCAATATTCAAAATGAAAATGTCAAGAGAGAGTTAGCGCATGCAACTACAGATAAATGGTATTAAAATAAAAAATGCAGATGAAGCTATACAATAACATACTGGAAACAATTGGGAATACCCCGCTGGTAAAGTTAAATCACATTACCAAAGATTTGCCCTGCCCTGTGTATGCCAAAGTAGAATTCTTCAATCCGGGCAACTCCATTAAGGACAGAATGGCGGTTAAAATGATTGAAGAAGCAGAGCAATCAGGGCGGTTAAAGCCAGGCGGTACCATCGTGGAAGGCACCTCCGGGAATACCGGAATGGGGTTGGCCATAGCCGCTATCCTTAAAGGTTATCACTGCATTTTTACCACGAATGACAAACAATCACAAGAAAAGATAGACATCCTTCGCTCCGTAGGTGCGGAAGTCATCGTTTGTCCCACCAACGTAGAACCGGATGACCCGCGGTCTTACTATTCAGTGTCCAGAAAACTCACCAAAGAAATCCCCGATGCGGTGTTTATGGATCAGTATAACAACCTGGCCAACAGGCAGGCTCATTATGAACAGACCGGACCTGAAATCTGGGAGCAGACCGGAGGAAAAATTACTCACCTGGTAGTAGGCGCGGGCACAGGAGGCACCGTTACCGGAACCGGCCAGTACCTGAAGGAGAAAAACCCTAATGTAAAGATATGGGCTATAGATAGTTATGGTTCTTTATTAAAAAAATACTTTGATACCGGAGAAGTGGATATGAAGGAAGTATATCCTTATATTACGGAGGGAATAGGAGAAGATTTTGTTCCAGACAATTATGACATGCGGTATATTGACCTTTTTGAAAAAGTAACCGACAAAGA
>CAYRBD010000009.1:0-4245 GCA_964422465.1 uncultured Chitinophagaceae bacterium | reverse complement strand
GCCCGGCAGGGCGTGCCACTGGTTAACCTGCATCCGGAGGACAGCGTTACGGATGCTGTAGCCAAAATGAAAAAATACGACATTGAACATATTCCTGTTATGGAAAACAACGAACCCATTGGCTCTATCTCCGAGGGAACTCTCTTTGGGATGATTATTGATAACCCCGGAATTAAAAGTCAGCCTGTAAAAGAAGTCATGAGTCCATCTTTTCCTATTGTAAACAACAATACTCCGCTGGAACGTTTATCGGCTTATATCAATAAGGACAATGGTGCCGTGCTGACACAAAATGAATTTGGACAATACCATATTGTTACAAAATACGACATTATTCAGTCGCTGGCAAAGGGGTAAAAGAGAGCATAATACGTCATTTGTAGCTACAACTATAAAATCAACGAAAGTTGCTCCCTGCTGGTTCGTCTTAGCTGCTTCTGGATATCTTTACCGGGTTTTGTCGCATATCAAATACATTGCTAATTTCGACACGGTTTTGTTCAAAGTTTATCCAATAAATAATTTTGTACTTTTTATAAACTAAGTATCGGAATTCCTGTTTTCTATCTTTTAGCAATTCCTCGATTTTCCCTATTTTGGGCTGTCTTTTTCATTCAAGTGTCCTTTTATAAAGCCCGTTTACAAGTTTTTTGGCAATTTGGTAGCTTGCTATTTCTTGGTAATATTCAAAAATCCCTTCAAGTTCTTTTTCGGCAAATTCTGAACAATAAATCTCTAACTCCAATTATCCATTTTGGCTTTTAATTCACTTGCTTTAATTATTCGCCCATTTTGAGAATCTTGCATCGATTGGTCTATCCTTTTATTAAACTCCTTGATTGACATTGGCTGAAACCCTTCTTGTTCAGGTGTTTGAGCCACTTTCTTTAGCAATTTCTCAAGCCGGAAATAGCCGGTTCACTTTGCAGCTTTAAAAAGGCTTGAACAAATTGTGTTTTTCTTGTTTGTATATCCATTTTATTCTGCTTTTTTCAAAAGTACGATTTTTCCCTTAGGAAGGCGTTCTACACTGAGACATTAAAATCTCTCAAGGCATCATTCAGGCTGGTCTTGCGGTTGGTAGATTCCTTTCGCTTACCAATAATGAGCGCACAAGAAACATTGTAAGTTCCAGCAGGAAACTTCTTCGCATACGTACCGGGGATCACTACACTGCGTTCGGGCACCCGTCCCCGATATTCCACCGGATCACTCCCGCTGACATCAATAATTTTTGTAGATTGCGTAAGCACCACATTGGCGCCCAATACGGCTTCTTTTTCTACCCTCACTCCTTCTACCACGATGCAGCGAGAACCAATAAAACTCCCCTCCTCTATAATAACGGGCGCTGCCTGAACGGGTTCCAGAACACCGCCAACTCCCACACCTCCACTTAAATGAACGCCCTTTCCAATTTGTGCACAGGAGCCCACCGTGGCCCAGGTATCTACCATCGTACCTTCATCCACGTAAGCGCCTATATTGACATAACTTGGCATCATCACTACCGTGGGCGCCAGATAAGCGCCATATCGTGCAACCGCATGTGGAACCACCCGAACCCCCTGCTGCTCGTAATTGGTTTTCAGGCGCATTTTATCTCTGAATTCAAAGGGAGGCACCGAAATGGTTTCCATCTTCTGTACGCCAAAATACAGCAATACAGCCTGCTTTACCCATTCATTCACCTGCCAGCCATCGCTAACAGGCTCGGCAGTACGCAGGCGTCCCTTGTCCAATTCCTCGATAACCGCACGCACGGCGTCTTCGTATTTTTTATCTTTCAGTAAGTCCCGGTTTGCCCAGGCGGCCTCTATTAATTCCTTTAATTCCACTTTTTGTAAACTTTATTAACCTGCCATTGGTTCCTCCATCCAACAGACCTAACTTTTTTTCTTGGTTACTTTGGGTGCAAAAATAGCCAGCATTCGTCGTCCTTCCATCTTGGGCATGTTTTCCAGTTGGCCTACCTCAGAGAGGCTCTCTGCAAATTTCAGCAGCAGCAATTCGCCCCGGTCTTTAAATAAAATACCCCGACCACGGAATTGTACATAAGCCTTCACTTTATTGCCATCCCGGAGAAACTTCTCCGCATGCTTGGTTTTAAACTCCAGATCATGCTCATCCGTATTGGGGGTAAAGCGAATCTCTTTTACTTCGGATTTGGCAGACTTAGCTTTAATTTCCTTTTCCTTACGCTTCTTCTCGTAAAGGAATTTTTTGTAGTCAATAATTTTGCAGACCGGCGGTTTTGCATTCGGTGAAATTTCAACTAAATCAAGTCCCTGTTCCTGAGCCATTTTTCTTGCTCTGTCAGTAGGATAGACATCACTTTCTATATTTTCTCCTACCACTCTAACCTCTGGCACACGAATTCTTTCGTTAATCCGGTGCTCCGGTTCATTTCTTCTACGAAAATTTCTTTTGTTACTTCTTCTTCTTTGCATTAAAATTTAATTGGTTAATAATTTGATCTTACTCAAACACTTTTTTTGTTTTTACTTCTTCAATAATCGTGCGAATAAAAAGGTCTGGTGTCATTTTGCCAAGGTCTCCATGCAGGTGTTTTCTTACAGACCATTGGTTTTCTGCTGCCTCTTTTTCGCCGATAACCAGCATATAAGGTACTTTCATCAATTCTGCATCCCTGATTTTCCGGCCCATCTTCTCATTGCGGTCATCTAATTCGGCGCGAATGTCCGCCTTTTTTAACAATTTCATTACTTTACGAGCATAATCTGCCGATTTATCACTTATAGAAAGCACCTTTACCTGAACCGGTGTCAGCCAAAGTGGGAAATTTCCTCCACAATGTTCTATCAAAACAGCCACAAATCTTTCCAGGCTGCCAAAAGGAGCCCGATGGATCATTACCGGACGATGTTTCTGATTATCCGCCCCAATATACTCCAACTCAAACCGCTCCGGCAGGTTATAATCTACCTGGATGGTACCCAGCTGCCACTTGCGCCCCAGGGCATCACTCACCATGAAATCCAACTTTGGACCATAAAAAGCGGCCTCGCCATATTCTACCATCGCCTTCAATCCCTTCTCTTCAACAGATTCCAGAATTGCTTGTTCAGCCAGGTTCCAATTTTCATCAGATCCGATATATTTAGAATGGTCCTCCTTATCCCGTAAAGAGACTTGCGCCGTATATTCTTCAAACCCCAGGCTCTTAAACACATAGAACACAAGCTCTATCACCTTCAAAAATTCTTCTTTCACCTGATCGGGCCGGCAGAATAAATGCGCATCATCCTGGGTAAAAGCCCGTACCCTGGTCAGGCCATGCAGTTCTCCGCTTTGTTCGTATCGATAAACCGTCCCAAACTCCGCATAACGTACCGGCAGGTCTTTATAAGATTTGGGAGCCGATTTATAAATTTCACAATGATGGGGGCAATTCATGGGTTTGAGCATGTACTCCTCCCCTTCCTGCGGAGTAGAAATAGGTCGAAAACTGTCGGCGCCATATTTGGCATAATGCCCGGAAGTAATGTATAGGTTTTTATTCCCGATATGTGGGGTAATTACCGGTTGATAACCAGCCTTTCGTTGAGCCCCCTGTAAAAAATGTTGTAGCCTTTCCCTCAACTCTGCTCCCTTAGGCAGCCATAATGGCAGGCCGGCCCCTACTTTTTCAGAAAAAGTAAACAACTCCAGCTCTTTCCCCAGCTTGCGATGATCCCGTTTTTTAGCTTCTTCAACGCGCACCAGGTAGGCATCCAGCTCCTTTTGTGCAGGAAAAGTAATCCCATAAATGCGGGTCAGCATCTTGTTATGCTCATCTCCCCGCCAATAAGCGCCCGCAATATTTGTCAATTTTATGGCTTTGATAAACCCTGTATTGGGAATATGTGGCCCCCGACAAAGATCCGTAAACCGCCCCTGCGTATAAAAGGTTATCGCACCATCTTGTAATCCGTCAATCAATTCCAACTTGTACTCATCTCCTTTTTCCGTAAAATATTTCAGTGCATCTGCCTTCGATACGGGTTTCCGGACGTATTCATTCTTCTGACGTGCGAGTTCCTTCATCTTCTTTTCTATTACAGCCAGATCTTCATCCGTAATCTGGCGGTCTCCCAGATCAATATCGTAATAAAATCCATTTTCGATAGGAGGTCCAATCCCGAATTTCACTCCCGGATAAAGGGATTCCAATGCTTCTGCCAACAGATGAGCTGAGGAGTGCCAGAAAGCATATTTCCCACCATCATCTTCCCAGGTCAGCAA